>NZ_JALCZB010000051.1:0-28725 GCF_022690745.1 Anaeromyxobacter sp. SG64
GGCCCGGCTCGGCGCGGCGCTCGCGGGTGCGGCCGCGGGCGAGGCGCTCCGGCGCGGACTCGTCGAGCGGTTCGACGAGGACTGGTGGCGGAACCCGCGGACCGCCGCGCACCTCGCCGGGCTCCTCGCGGCCGGGCGGCTCCCGGAGACGGAGGAGCCGCCGGCGCCCGTGCTGGCGGCGCGGCGGCTCGTGGAGAAGCTCGAGGGCCGGTGAGGGCCCGCGACGGGCTAGGCCTTCCTGCGGAGCGCGCGGACGATCTTCTCCTTCGTGCGCGACGGCACCGGGGTGGGCGCCGGCCTCGCGCGCCGCGCCTCGTGTGCGGCCCTGTGCTCCTTCCACCGCAGGTGCGCCTCGATCTCGTAGGCGAGCAGCTCGATCTCGAGGTCGGTGAGGCCCGCGCCCGCCTTCTCGAGCGGGGCGGCCCGGGGCGGCGCCGCGCCGAGGCGCATCCGGAGGACCTTCTCCTCCTCGGGCGCGAGCTCCTTCGCGGGGGAGCGCCGGAGCGCGGCCTGCGCCGTGCCCTCGGTGACCACCGCGACGCCGGGCTTCTTCTTCTTGTCCATGGAGGTCATGGTAGGCGCGCACTGCCCCCTGTCCATTTTTCGCGAGGCCCCTCGGCCGCAGGGCAGACGTGGGATCAAGCCCACGATATCGCACACGATTCTCCACCCCGACCCCGCGTGATTTCCAGGCGTTGGGGGTCCCGTTCGCGCCGTTGCGCGGCGCCCTCACGCCCGGCATGTTGTGCCCCCAACGGAGGAAGGGCATGGCCGACTGGCGCGACAACATCCTCGAGGACGAAGCGGCGATCCGCGCGCTCCTGCGGTCCACACGGCGGGTGGCCGTCCTCGGCATCAAGACCGAGGCGCAGGCGAGCCAGGCGGCCTTCTACGTCCCGAAGTACCTCGCCGACGTGGGCGTCGAGATCGTGCCGGTGCCGGTGTACTACCCGGAGGTCCGGGAGATCCTCGGCCGGCGCGTGTACCGGAAGGTCGCGGACGTGCCGGGGGAGCTCGACCTCGTGGACGTGTTCCGCCGGCCGAAGGACGTCCCGGCGCACGTCGACGACCTGCTCGAGAAGCGGCCGCGCGCCGTCTGGCTCCAGCTCGGCATCCGGAACGACGCCGCCGCCGAGCGGCTCGCCCGCGCGGGGATACAGGTCGTCCAGGACCGCTGTCTCATGGTCGACTGGAGGCGGCTCGTCGCCGGGTGAGGCGAGGGCGCGCCGGCGGGCGGGATCCGCGCGCCTACTGCTCGTCGTCGGCCGGCTCGGACCCGCCCGCCTCGGCCTCGGTCTTCTTCTTGAGCCCCGCGGCCTCGAGCGCCCCAGCCACCCCGGGCGGCTTGCGGACGTCGGGCAGGGGCGACTTCGGCGGCTGGATCGCGGCGGCCTTCTCGCCGAGCGACGTCACCTGCGCGAGGAGCTCCACGGTGGCGCGCACGCCGGGGGCGTCCTTCACGGTGAACGCGCCGGCGATCCGGACGCGCAGCGGGGCGCCGGTCTGGGCGTCGAGGAGGAGCTCGCCGTCGGCGGACTCCGGCACGCGGCCGTCGAGGAACTTGAACCGGACGGCGGTGTCGGGATCGGCCTTGCCGGCAGGCAGGGCGCGTGCCTTCGTCCCCGGCGCGGCGCCGGGCGCGAGCGCGAGCCGGTAGCGGCGCGCGGCGCGGCCGAGCACCGTCGCGTCCCCGGCGGGCTCGATGGCGAGGGCGCCGCCGTAGAGCGCCGCGAGCGCGCGGGCGACGTGGAAGCTGTCCTCGCGGAACCGCCGCGCGTCGCGGCCGTGATCGGTCGGGCGCTCACGGAACGGCGCGAACCGGGCCCGGGCGTAGGTCATCCCGCCCGCCCAGACGATCTGCTTGCCGGTGTCGGAGCCGGGTCCGAGCCCGGGATCGACGTCCGCCTCGACCTGGAACTCGCCGGTCGCGGCCTGGAGGATGCGGTGGCGCTCCAGGGCGTGGACCCTGGGCGGCGGCGGAGGAGGGGGCACGAACGGCGCCGGCTGGCCTTCCGCGGCGGGCGGCGGGGGCGGCGTGGGCTCGGCGGAGCCCTCGCTCGCGACCGTCCAGTCGACCGCGGCCGACCACTCGAACGAGCCGAGGGCCCGCGCGACGTCGTCCGCGGAGAGGGCGAGCGCCTCGCCCGGCTTCGAGAAGTCGAACGCGGTGTGCGCGGCGCGCTCGGCCTCGGCCTCGGCCTTGAGCCGCTCCTTCCCCTCGGAGCCGGAGCGGGAGCAGGCCGCGACGGCGGCGGCGAGGGCGAGGGCGAGCGTGCGGGTCATGCGGGCCGCGACTCTAGACCGGAAGGGACCGGAGGCGCCACGGCGCCTCCCTACGACACCCGGAGCAGGCGCGAGGGCACGAGCCGCCCCGGCGCGAGGGCGGTGCGCTGCGAGTCGCCGCCGGTCGCGGACGCGCTCGCCTCGACGTCCGCGAAGGCCACCCGGCCCTCGGCCCAGAGCAGGCGATCGCACAGGTGGAGGAGCTCAGCGAGCCCGTCGCGCGTCACCGCCGAGACCGGCACGCCCTCCTCGCGGTGCGCGAGCGCGGCGCCCTCGCCCGGCGGCAGCCGGTCGGTCTTGTTGAACACGAGCAGCCGCTGCTTCTCCTCGAGGCCGAGCGAGGCGAGGATCTTCTCGACCGCCGCGATCTGCTCCGGGTGCCGCGGGTCGGAGGCGTCCACGACGTGCAGCAGGAGGTCCGCGTCGGTGAGCTCCTCGAGCGTGGCGCGGAACGCGTTCACGAGATCGGGCGGCAGGTCGCGGATGAAGCCGACGGTGTCGGTGATGATGACCTCGCGGTCCCGCGGGAACCTGAGCCGGCGGCTCGTCGGGTCGAGCGTCGCGAAGAGCTTGTCCTCGGCGAGCACCGCCGAGTCGGTGAGCGCGTTGAGCAGCGTGGACTTGCCGGCGTTCGTGTAGCCCACGATGGAGAGCACCGGCAGGCCGCGGTCGTTCCGCTGCTTGCGGCGGAGCTGGCGGTTCGAGCCGAGCGCCTCGATGCGCCGCTCGAGCGCGGTGATCCGGTCGCGCACGCGGCGGCGGTCGATCTCGAGCTTCGTCTCGCCCGGGCCGCGCCCGCCGATGCCGCCGGCGAGCCGCGAGAGCGAGTCGTCGCGACCGACCAGGCGCGGGTAGAGGTACTTGAGCTGGGCGAGCTCGACCTGGAGCTTGCCGTCGGCGCTCTGCGCGCGCTGCGCGAAGATGTCGAGGATGAGCTGGGTGCGGTCGAGGATCTTGAGGCTCGTCGCCTCGGCGATGTGGCGCGCCTGCGACGGGGACAGCTCCGCGTCGAAGACGATCACCGTGGCCATGAGCTGCATCGAGCGCAGCACCACGTCCTCGAGCTTGCCCTTGCCGATGAGGTAGCGCGGGTCGGGATCGCGGCGGAGCTGGACGGTCGCGTCGATCACCTCGACCCCCGCGGTCCGCGCGAGCTCCTTCAGCTCCTCGAGCGACGACTCCGCGTCGGCGCGGGTGCGGCCCTTGCCGCCGAAGCCGACCAGGATCGCCCGCTCGCGCCCGCCCGTGCGGCGCACCGCGCGCGCCCGGGCGAACTCCTCCTCGAGCGCGAGCGCCCCGCCGAGCGCGTCGTAGGAGAGCTCGTGGACGCTCGCCGCCTCCTCGTCCTTCCACATCGCGCCCTGCGCGTTCTCCGGCACGAGGTGCGCGTAGTGCACCTTGCCCGGGAACCCGTCCTCGCGGACCTCGATCGCCGCGACGAGGTCGAGGCGCAGGAGCGCGAGGTCGGTGTGGTCGTCGCGCGTGAGCGGCTCGCCGTTGAGGTGCGTGTGCACGAGCCGCAGGCCGCGCAGGCGGCTCTCGCCGGCGCGGCCGCGCCCCACGTCGGGCAGCTCGAGCTTGCGGGCGTCGCCCACGATGACCGACTGGACGTCCCCCTTTCGGTCGAGGAGCACCCCGATCTGCCGGTTCGTCTCGTGCGACACCTCGGTGAGGTGGCGGGCGAGCTCCGGGGTCACGATCGAGCCGTCGTCGACGCGGCGGCGATAGGTGCGGCGGAGGGCGTGGAGCTGCGAGGGCTTGAGGCCGAGGGTGTTCCCTAGAACGTCTTGCATTTGCCGGCGTGCAGCATAGCCACGGGCGCGGCGCCGATCGAGCGGATCTGCCCGGTCGCGCCCTCAACCCCGAGCGGTCGCGAGCGGGGAGCCGCGAGGGCGAGGCCTCGCTTCGAGCGGCGCGACGCGCGGGCGGCCCCCCGTCAGGCCGCCTCGGTCTCCGCGCCCAGGTCCACTCCCGCGGTGTCGATGCGGAGGTAGCGCAGGAGCCGCAGGTGGTGCTGCCGGAGGCCGCGCACCACCACGTGGCGGGGGCGGGCGGCGAGTGCCTGGGCGAGGAAGGCCACCCCGAAGTCGTGGAACTCGCGCACGTGGGTGAGATCGAGGTGCACCGCCTCGTCCACGGCTCCCTCGGCGAGCGCGCGCGTGACGCGCTGGGCCGCGGGCACGTCGAAGACGCCCTCGAGCTGCAGGAGGCGCACGGGTCCCGCCGTCGGTCTGTTCGCGCTCATCTCTCTTTCCCCCCGCGGCACACGCCGCGAAGACGGGACGAGGTGGAAGATCCGTGCCGAGGGACGGCCTCGGGGCGGCGTACACGCTTCGTTCACGCAGATCCGCGTTCCGACTGACGATGCGCGCGGCGCATCACGGGGGGGATGCCTCGTTCGACCCTGTGTACGGGTCGCCCCAGGGTCGGGCTGCCGGAGCCGCGCGCAAGCGGGTGCCGCGCCGGCGGGCAACACCCACCTTCACGGACATGGCCCCTCCGGAGGCGGTGCTCTTCGACGTGGACGGGACGCTCGTGGACTCGGTCGACCTGCACGCGCAGGCGTGGCGGGAGGCGCTCCGGAGGTTCGGCAAGGACGTGCCGCTCGAGGAGGTGCGCAGGCAGATCGGCAAGGGCGGCGACCAGCTCATCCCGGTGTTCCTGTCGGAGGACGAGCGCGCGCGGGACGGCGAGGCGCTCGAGCGCTTCCGGGGCGAGCTGTGGAGGAGGGAGTACATGTCGCGCGTGAGGCCGCTCCCGGGCGCGGCGGAGCTCGTGCGGCGGGCGCACGACGCGGGGCTGCGCGTCGCGCTCGCCTCGAGCGGCAAGGAGGACGAGGTGGAGCACAACCGCCGGCTGCTCGGGATCGGCGCGCTGCTCGAGGGCGCGACGACCGCCGACGACGCGGAGCGGTCGAAGCCGCACCCGGACATCTTCGAGGCGGCGCTCGCGCGCGTGCACGCGCCGCCGGACCGCGCCATGGCGGTGGGGGACTCGCCCTGGGACGCGCTCGCCGCGCGCCGCGCCGGCCTCCGCACGATCGGGCTCCTCTCCGGCGGCTTCGACGAGCGGGAGCTCCGCGGCGCGGGCTGCATCGCCATCTACGCCGGGCCCGAGGAGCTGCTCGCGCGCTTCGACGCGTCGCCGCTCGCGCGCGGGTGAGCCGCGCCGCGGCCCCGCCGAGGCGCGCCGTGCCGGCGAGGTGCGGCGGCGCGCGAAGCAGCGCGTCATCGCGAGCGTACGACCTCCGCGGCGGCGCCGCCTCGACTCCGCCGGCGGACTCTGCTTCACTCGCCGGCCAGCATGGCGACCTTCGTCTCCCCCGAAGCCGAGGCGCCGACCGGCGCGCGCGCGGTCGTGAACGCCGCCGTGATCGTCGCGGCGCTCGGATACTTCGTCGACATCTACGACCTCATCCTCGTCTCGATCGTCCGCAAGCCGAGCCTCACCGCGCTGGGCGTCGCCCCCGAGCTGCTCCTCACCGAGGGGTTCTCGATCCTCAACTGGCAGATGGTGGGGATGCTCATCGGCGGGATCCTGTTCGGCGTGGTCGGCGACAAGCTCGGGCGGCTGCAGATCCTCTTCGGCTCGATCACGCTCTACTCGCTCGCGACGCTCGCGAACGGCTTCGTGCAGGACCTCGCCACCTACAAGCTCCTGCGCTTCGCGGCCGGGCTCGGGCTCGCCGGCGAGCTCGGCGCGGGCGTCACGCTCGTCTCCGAGATCCTGCCCGCCCGCCTGCGCGGCTACGGGACGATGATCGTCGCCTCGGTGGGGGTCTCGGGCGCGGTGGCGGGGAACCTCGTCGCGAAGTGGCTCGACTGGCGCTGGGCGTACCTCGTCGGCGGCGGGCTCGGCCTCGTGCTCCTCGTCCTGCGCATCAAGGTCCGCGAGTCGGGGATGTTCCGCCGCGCGGCGAAGGCGAAGGGCGTCTCGCGCGGCAACTTCCTCTCCCTCTTCACCGACGGGGAGCGGCTCACGCGCTACCTGGCGTCGATCCTCATCGCCGTGCCCATCTGGTTCGCGAACGCGATCCTGGTCCTCGGCGCGCCCGAGTTCGCCCAGGCGCTCGGCGTCACCGGGCCGGTGTCGGCGGGCGACGCGGTGGCGTTCTTCTACGGCGGGCTCGTCGCCGGCGATCTCGCGAGCGGGACGCTCTCCCAGGTGCTCCGGAGCCGGCGCAAGGTGGTGCTCCTCTTCCTCTCCCTCCTCGCGGGCGCGATCGCCGCCTACTTCCTCGCCGGCCGGGGCGCCTCCCCGGCGCGGTTCCTCGTGCTCTGCGGCCTGCTCGGAGTGACGAGCGGCTACTGGGCCATCTTCGTCACCGTCGCCGCCGAGCAGTTCGGCACGAACATCCGCGCCACCGTGGCGACGACCGTGCCGAACTTCGTCCGCGGCCTCGTCGTGGTGGTGACCTCGTCGTTCGTGTTCCTGCGCCCGTCCCTCGGCCTCCTCGGCGGGGCGCTCGCCGTGGGCGCGGTCTGGTTCACGCTGGCCCTCGTCTCCGCGCTCCGGCTGCGGGAGACGTTCGGGGTCGATCTCGACTACCTCGAGCGCGATTAGAGAGAGCCCATGTCGCTCTACGTGGTGGACGTCGAGGCGGACGGCCCGATCCCGGGGAAGTACTCGATGGTGTCGCTCGGCGCGGTGCTCGTCGAGCCGGGGCTCGGCCGGACGTTCTACGGGCGCACGCGCCCGATCTCCGATGCGTTCCTCCCCGAGGCGCTCGCCGTGTCGGCGACGACGCGCGAGGAGCACCTGCGCTACGACGAGCCGGGCGAGGTGATGGCGGCGTTCGAGCGCTGGATCCAGGAGACGACGCGCGGGAAGCCGGTCTTCTTCTCGGACAACCTCGCCTTCGACTGGCAGTTCGTGAACTGGTACTTCCACACCTACCTCTCCCGGAACCCCTTCGGCTGGAGCGGCCGGCGCATCGGCGACCTCTACTGCGGGATGGTGAAGGACGCGTACGCGCAGTGGAAGCACCTGCGCAAGACCGGGCACGACCACCACCCCGTGAACGACGCCAGGGGGAACGCCGAGGCGATCCTCGCCATGATCGAGATGGGGTTGAAGCTCCAGGCGCGGTGAAGCGCGCCGCCGCCGCGGCTAGAGCGCGGTCGCCGCGCGCGTCGCCGACAGCGTGCTCCAGGACGAGATCGTCGTCGTGGGCGGTATCGGCGTCGGGGTCGTGGACGCGGGCGCGAGCCGCGCGTCCACGGTGGACGGCTGGGCGCGCACGCTCCAGACGTACGCCGCGCCGGCCGGCACGTACAGGCCGAGCGCGGCGAGGTCCGGCACGGTGAAGGACTGCTCCGCCGTGGTGACGCGCACGTCGGCGGCGCCCGGCGTGCTGGACACGAGCGCGAGGACGTGGACGCCGGGCTCGCTCGACCACGCGAACCGCGTCCCTACCCCGAGGGTCGCGCCCTCCGCCGGCTCGAGGAGCACCGGCAGCGGATGCAGCGCGAGCTCGACCGGGCTCGCCGGCGACGTCCCCCCGGACCACGACGCCGTGGTGGTGCCGCCTCCCGCGGGGCTCGCGATGACGTACAGCATCGTCCGGAGGTCCGGGGCGGTCGGCATGAGGAACGTGCTCGCGCCCGGCGCGGCGCTGCCCGCGGCGTGCAGCCAGTAGATGGCCGGGGTCCCGAGCGCGAACCCCATCATGGCCTGGGGCGACACGCCGTCCGGCGCGGTCACGTTCACGGCGAGGGGGGCGGTCGGCAGCGGCGCGAGCGCGAGGGCGGAGACGTCGGTCGACGCGCCGATGCGCAGCGTGACGGAGTCCTGGCGCGCGAGCCAGAACGCGTCGGGCGCGCTCGACGTGCACGCGCCGGGGCACGCCCAGTACACGGCGGCGAGCGTGCCCGTCGCGACGTCGGTTCCGCCCAGGGTGGCGGAGTACGTGCCGGCCGTGCCGGGTGGCCGTGCCGTGCCCATCCAGCCCACGGTGCCCGCGGAGAACGTGAGCTGCCCGCTGCCCTCGTGGCCGGCGGGCGGGCACCCCGCGCCGCCGCAGTCGCCCGTGATCGTCGTCGTGAAGCCGGCGCCGAGGGGGGTCGTGTCCCCCGGGACGCCGAGCCGCACCTCGGGGCTGGCCCGCGTGACGCCCACGTAGAGCTCCACCTGTTCGCCCTTGATGACCGCGAGGTCGTAGGGCGAGCCGTCCACCAGGAGGGAGAAGGTGCCCTCCAGGTCAGTCGTCGTCGAGCGCCAGCCGCCCCCCGTCCGCGTCGCGACCCGGGCGCCCGCGACCGGCAGCCGGTCCGAGCCCAGCACCTTGCCGGTCACGCCGAACGGGCTGCTCGTCCCGCCATCGCCGCCGCTGCAGGCGGAGAGGAGCGCGGCGGCGAGGATGAGGACGGTGCGGCGCATGGTGCCTCCTCGATGAAGGAGAGGCACGACGCCTATCACGCGCCGTGCACGGCATCCACCCGGCGTCATCATGCGCGTCGGGGCATGTGGGGAACGGGCGGAGCCTCGGCGCGAGGTCCCGGCGTGTCGACGCGCGCCCGCGCGTGTCAGGGTGCGGCGCCCGGGGCGCGATCGCCTGGGGAGGAGCCGCCCTCGACGCCGCTCGCGCTTTCGTGTTTCCTCCGCGCCGTGACGCTCTTCCTCACCGGCGCGACGCTGGGGCTCTCCGCCGCCGCCCAGCCCGGGCCGTACCAGGCCTACCTCCTCGCGCAGTCGCTCCGGAACGGCGCCCTCCGCACGCTCCCGGTCGCGCTCGTGCCGTTCCTCTCGGATCCGGCGGTCATCGCGGTCGTCCTCCTCGTCCTCTCCCAGCTCCCCTCGGGGCTCCTGCGCGGCCTGCAGATCGTGGGCGGCGCCGTCGTCCTGTGGCTCGCGGTCGCGACGCTCCGGGCCGCGCGCGCCGGCGTCGTCGCGGAGGGGCGGGCGCCGCCCCGCGGGATCGTGCGCGCGACCCTCGTGAACCTCACGAACCCGAACGTTTGGATCTTCTGGAGCCTCGTGGGCGGCCCGCTGCTCGCCGAGGCGTGGCAGGCCGCTCCGGCGCGCGCCCTCGCCTTCCTCGCCGGCTTCTACCTCTTCCTCACCGGCGGGAACCTCGCCATCGTCGGCCTCGCGGGCGCGGCGAGCCGGCTCGGACCCCGCTTCACGCGGGCGCTCGGGGTCCTCTCCGGCGCCGTCCTGCTCGCCTTCGGCGCATGGCAGATCGGCCGCGGGCTCGCCGGGAGCTGACGCGAACCGCCGCCGGCGGATCCGCACCCGCGCCGTGCGCCCACTCCACCTTCGCGGGCGGCAAGGCGAGCGGCGCTGGCGCGCCGTGACCCGGCCGGTGCCGGGCGCGGGCCGGATGGGTTAGGCTCTCGCCCCCATGCGCAGCGCCCTCTCCCGCACGAAGCGGCTCGTGGTGAAGGTCGGCACCGGCACGCTCACCGATCCGAGCGGCCGGTTCGATCGAGAGAACTGCGCCCGGCTGGGCGCGGAGCTCGCGGCGCTCGCGCGCGATCACCGGGTGGTGCTCGTCTCGTCCGGCGCGGTGGCGCTCGGCGCGGAGCGGCTCGGGCTCGTCCGCACGAAGGGCAAGCCCTGGGACATCCCGACGAAGCAGGCCTGCGCCGCGGTGGGCCAGCCCCACCTCATGGCCGCCTGGGGCGACGCCCTCGGCGCGCACGGCCTCACCGTCGCGCAGGTGCTCCTCACCGCCGACGACCTCGCCTCGCGCAAGCGCTTCCTCAATGCGCGGCGCACCTTCGAGAAGCTCCTCGAGGCCGGCGTCGTGCCCGTCGTGAACGAGAACGACACCGTCGCCGTGGACGAGATCAAGGTGGGCGACAACGACACGCTCGCGGGGCTCGTCGCGGGGTGCGTGGAGGCCGGGCTCGTCGCGATGCTGACGGACGTGGAGGGGCTCTACGACCGGAACCCCGCCGAGCGGGGCGCGACGCTCCTCCACGACGTTCCCCGGGTGACGGCCGAGATCGAGCGGTACGCGGGCGGCGCCGGCAGCGAGCGCAGCGTCGGCGGGATGGCCACCAAGGTGAAGGCGGCGCGCCGGCTCGGCGCCCAGGGAGTCGTCACTGCCCTCCTCTCCGGGCGCCGGGACGGGGCGCTCGCGGCGCTCCTCGCGGGCGAGCCGGTGGGGACGGTGTTCGCGCGGGGCGCGGCCCGGCTCACCTCGCGGAAGGGCTGGCTCGCCGCCGCCGCCAAGGGCAAGGGCGTCATCGTGGTGGACCCGGGCGCGCGCCGGGCGCTCACCGAGCAGGGCCGCTCCCTCCTCCCGTCGGGGGTCCGGTCCGTCGAGGGCCAGTTCGGGGTAGGCGACCCGGTGGACATCGCGGTGGACCCGGCGAGGCCGTTCGCGCGCGGGCTCGCCGGCTACGCCGCGGAGGAGATCCGCAAGATCGCGGGGCTGAAGACGAGCGAGATCGAGCGGGCGCTCGGGTATAAGTACCTCGACGAGATCGTCCACCGGGACGATCTCGTCGTGCTCGAACCCCGGGAATGACGGCCATGAGACGACCCGCGAGCGAGGGGCTCGCTGCCGAGATGCGGCGGCTCGCGGAGGCGTCCCGCGACGCCGCGCGCGTGCTCGGCTGCGCGGAGACGCGCGCGAAGGACGCCGCGCTGCGCGCCGCCGCCGACGCCATCGGCCGGCGGCGGGCGGAGATCCTCGCCGCGAACGCCGAGGACCTCGCCGCCGCGCGCGCCGCGGGGCAGTCCGCCGCCTACCTCGACCGGCTCGCGCTCGACGACAGGCGGCTCGAGGAGATAGCCGGCGCGCTGCGCGAGGTCGCGGCCCTGCCCGACCCGGTGGGCGAGGTGACCGCGAGCTGGCGGCGCCCGAACGGCCTCTCGGTGAAGAAGGTCCGCATCCCGCTGGGCGTCGTGCTGATGGTGTACGAGGCGCGGCCG
The DNA here is from genome assembly GCF_022690745.1 of Anaeromyxobacter sp. SG64. Lineage (NCBI taxonomy): Bacteria > Pseudomonadati > Myxococcota > Myxococcia > Myxococcales > Anaeromyxobacteraceae > Anaeromyxobacter > Anaeromyxobacter sp. SG64. The sequence continues at coordinate 11,167 of NZ_JALCZB010000051.1, forward strand.
AACGTGACGGTGGACGCGGCGGCGCTCTGCGTGAAGAGCGGCAACGCCGCCATCCTGCGGCCCGGCTCGGACGCGCTCCGCTCGTCGCTCGCGCTCCAGGCCGCCTTCGCGGAGGGGCTCGCCGCGGCGGGCCTGCCGGCGGCGAGCGCCCAGGTCGTGCCCACCGCCGACCGCGAGGCGACCTTCGAGCTGCTGAAGCTCGACGATCTCATCGACCTCGCCATCCCGCGCGGCGGCCCGTCGCTCATCCGCGCCGTCGCGGAGCGGTCGCGCGTGCCGGTGGTGAAGCACTACCAGGGCGTCTGCCACCTCTACCTCGACGAGAGCGCACCGCTCGAGCAGGCGAAGGACCTCGCGCTGAACGGCAAGGTGCAGCGCCCCGCCGTGTGCAACGCGACCGAGTGCCTCCTCGTGCACCGCGAGGCGGCCGCGCGACTCCTCCCCGGGGTGGGGCGCGCCCTCGCCGACGCCGGCGTCGAGCTCCGCTGCTGCCCGACCTCGCTCACGATCCTCGCCCGCGCGGGCGTCCCCGCGGTGGCCGCCGCGCCCGACGACTTCGGCAAGGAGTTCTCGGACAAGATCCTGGCGGTGCGCGTGGTCCACGATCTCGACGGCGCGCTCGATCACATCGCCCGCTACGGCTCGCTCCACACCGAGGCGATCCTCACGCGGGACCTCGCGAGCGCGCGCCGCTTCGAGCGCGAGGTGACGGCGAGCGCGGTCATGGTGAACGCCTCGACCCGGTTCAACGACGGCGGCGAGCTCGGCCTGGGAGCCGAGATCGGAATCTCAACGACGAAGCTCCACGCGTTCGGCCCCATGGGCCTCTCCGAGCTGACCACCCAGAAGTACGTGGTGGAAGGCGACGGACACGTGCGGAGCTAGGGGAAAGAATGGCGATCAAGAAGAAGGCGATTGCGAAGAAGGCGACGAGGAAGACGACCGCGAAGTCCGGAAAGGCGCCCGCGCGCGGCGGGAGGCAGTCCGCGCGGGGCGGGAAGATCCCGGCGAAGCGGCGGCGCGTCCCCGCGCCGGCGTCGCAGGCGCAGAAGCGGACCCCGCGCGCGCCGAAGCGGGCCGCCGCCGCCGGGCTCCCTTCCGCCGCCGCCGAGGCCGCCGCGCCGATGCCCGACGTCGCCCGCCCGACCGCGCTCGCGATCGCCCAGGCCGGCCTCGACAAGAAGGCCGAGGACGTGACGGTGCTCGACGTCCGCGGCCTCACGAGCTACGCGGACTACTTCGTCGTCATGACGGCCGACTCGGACCGGCAGGCCTCCGCCATCGCCGACCACGTCGAGCAGACCATGAAGCAGCAGGGCGTCTCCAAGGTCGGCGTCGAGGGCTACGAGACCGGCCGCTGGATCCTCGTCGACTACGGCGACGTGGTCGCGCACGTGATGAGCCGCGACTCGCGCGGCTTCTACGACATCGAGGGACTCTGGGCGGACGCGCCGCGCTTCACCGTGGAGGCCTGAGGCCTCCGCCGCTCCACGGATCTCACCAGCGAAGCGAGCTCGGCGGGGCGACGCCGCCCCGCGGGGCAGGGCGGCCGTGGATCAGAAGCGCGGGTGGCAGTAGTTGCAGGCCCAGTAGAACTCGTACGCGTCGCCCCAGCGCAGCGGCTTGACGCTGCCCGCGTCGGCGTACGCCTGCCGCTCGAGGTGGCAGCCCACGTTGGAGCAGGTGCGGGTGGCCGGGTCGTAGCTCGCGTGCTCGAGCGAGACGGCGAGCACGCTCGTCCCGTCGGACGCCTTGCGCACCTCCGTGCCCGGCGGGAGCGCCGCGGCGTCGACCCGCACGTTGAAGGGCCACACGTAGTACGGCGCGATCGGTCCCGGCGGCGTGAGCAGCGGGAGCCCGGTGCCGGGGTAGTACGAGGGCAGCGTCGGGCGGGGATCGAACACCACGTCGGCCCGGCCGTTCACGTGGCGGAGCGGGAGCACCTTGCCCGAGCCCATGCGCGCGCGCGCGCCGTCGTGGCAGGTCGCGCACTGCGACGACTGCCAGTCCAGGGATTCCTTGCGCGTCGGGTCGGCCTCGGGCACGTCGAGCGCGTAGCTGCCCCGGGTGTCGAGGTAGTAGAAGCCGCCCCCCTTCACGTTGGCGGGGTCCACCGTGTCGAAGTGGCAGGTCTGGCAGGTGATGGGCGCGGCCGCGCTCTCGCCCGCCCAGCCGAGGCCCCCGCCGTGCTTCGAGCCCGACGGGTGCCACGCGCCGGGCAGGCCCGCGTAGTGGCCCCACTCCCAGCCGTCGCCGGCGAGCTGCAGGTGCGAGTTGGGCGCGGCGCTCGCCGAGCCGGCGGAGCGATAGCGGGGCGGGTTCCCGTGGCAGCCGTCGCAGCCGAGCGCGCCGGGCGCCGCGGTCCAGGCGGGCGTCGTGCGGTAGTCGAGCGGCGCGTCGGGCGCGGCGAGGCCGCTCGAGTGGCAGTAGACGCCGCTGCACGTCCCCGTCGCAGGATCCCAGGCCGCCTGCGGCGCGTTGCGGCGCTTGATGGCGTCGCCCGCGACCGGCTGTGGCGGCGGGGTGAGCACGACGTCCGGCAGCCCGTCGTTCCCGAGGTCGGCCTCGTGCGCCGCCGGATCGAGCGGGTGGCAGTGGCCGCACCCGAAGGCGTAGCGCGTGCCGCCCGTCGCCACGTCCTCGAGGATGCGCAGGTCGCCGTAGACGAGCGCGTCTGCGCCGACCATCATCGCGTGCGCGAGGTGGGCGCCCGTCGCCGGAGGGGCGCCGTGGCAGGAGTCGCAGGCGCCAGTCGAGACGGGCGGCGGCTCGCCGGGGGGCGGCGGCGCCCGGGTCGGCCCGATGGGCGCACGGGAGTCGCACGCGCTCCCGAGGAGCAGCGCGAGCGCGAGCGCGCGCGCGCGCAGCGCGTCCTTCAACGAGATGCGCGCCATCGATCCTCCCAGAGACTTCCCCCGCCGGGATCCTCGGGGAATCGCGCCGCTCGCGCCAGTTTTCGCCGTCAGGCGTCCGCGGCCGCCGGCGCGTCGCGCGTGGCGAGCGCCGCCGCGGCGAGCACCATGGCGCCGCCGAGCGCGAGGTTCCAGCCGACGGCCTCGCGGAGCAGGACCGCGCCCAGGGTGACCGCCACGGTGGTGTCGAGGAGCGGGAGCGCGCCGATGGCGGCGATGGGCACGCGCGGCACGAGCCAGTAGAGCCCGATGTAGGTGAGGGCCGTCCCGAACACCGCGAGGTAGGCGAGCGCGCCCAGCGCGGCAGGCGTGTACTCCGCGGGCCGGCCGTGCTCGAGCGCCAGCGCCGCGGCGAGGAGCACGACGGCGCCCACGAGCGTCTGGCCCGCCGTCATGGCGAGCGGCGAGACGGCGAGGAGGTGGCGCCGCACGAGGACGTTCGCGAGCGCGACGACGATGGAGGCGCAGAGGATGAGCGCGCCCCCGAGCGCGAGCCGGCCCGAGCTCTGGAGCGAGCCGAGGTGAGGCGCCTGGAGGACGGCGATGCCCGCGACGCCGAGGGCGGCGGAGGCGAGCTTCGTCGGCGTGAGCCGCTCGCCGGGGAGGAAGACCCGCGCGAGGAGCGCGATCCAGACCGGGAAGCTCGCGAAGAGCAGCGCGGCGAGGCCCGAGGGGACCCACTGCTGCGCGACGAACATGAGCCCGTAGGGGAGGGCGATCTGGAAGATCCCCACGAGCGCGATGCGGGGCCCCGCCTCGCCGACGAGCACGCGCCAGGCCCCGCCGCGCAGCGCGAACGGCGCGAGGAGCGCCGCCGCGAGCGCCATCCGCACGCCCGCGAAGCGCAGCGGCGGCAGGTGCTCGAGCCCGACGCGGATGACCGACCAGGTCGAGCCCCACAGGAACGCGATGGCGACGTAGACGAGGACGATGCGGGCGCGCACGGGGGCGCATCCTATAGCGCCGCCGCCTCGAGGTGCTCTCGCGCCGGAGCCCGGCTCGCGCGAGCGGGCCGTCACGGCGCCGCTAGATCCTCACGAACCACGCCGCGAGCGCGGCGGCGAGCGCGAGCACGAGCGCGAGCCCTACCCGGAACGGCGCGCGGTGGCGGATGGGGAACTCGGCGGCGGTGGCGGAGCCGCGCACGTCGGCGACGCGCGTCGCGCGGAGCGTGGAGAGATCGACCTTCGAGAGCGCGACCTCCTCGGTCGCGTAGCCGCGGTTCGCGAGCAGCGCCACGAGGCGCGCGCGGGGGTGGAGCTTGCGGCCGACGAGGCGCGCGGCGGTCGCGTCGAGCACGCGGGCGAGGGCTGCGGCGGAGGAGATGCGCGCCGCGGGCCTCCTCGAGAGGCAGCGCTCGATGGCGTGCGCGAGCCGGCGCGGGCAGTCGGGCGCGAGCGCGCGGACCTTCTTGAAGCGGCCGCGCGAGATGGCGGCGAACAGCTCCTCGGCGTTCTTGCCGCGGAACGGCTTCTCGCCGGTGACGAGCTCGTAGAGCGTCACCCCGAGCGCCCACACGTCGGCGCCCGGCCCCTCCTCCTCGCCGGCGAGCACCTCGGGCGCCATGTACGAAGGGCTGCCCACCAGCATGCCGGCCTTGGTGAGCGACAGATCGTCGGCGCCCTTCGCGATGCCGAAGTCCATGAGCTTCACCTCGCCGTCGCGAGAGACCATCACGTTCGCGGGCTTCACGTCGCGGTGGAGGAGCCCGTTGAAGTGGACGTAGTCGAGCGCGTCGGCGATCCGCGCCCCGACCACGGCCACGCAGTCGGCGGGGAGCGCGCCGCCCGTCGCGAGGACGCGGGCGAGGTCGGCCCCGTCGACGAGATCGGTCACGAGGTAGAGGCCCTCGTCCTTCTCCACGAGGTCGTGGACGCCGACGATGGCCTCGTGCCGGAGGCGGGCGTAGGCCCGCCCTTCTCGACGGAACCGCTCCACTATCTCCTTGGAGCGCGCGAGCTTGGTGTCGAGCGCCTTCACGGCCACGGGGCGCTCGAGGCCGTCCTGGTGGGCCTCGTAGACGACGCCCATGCCGCCACGCCCGATTTCTCGGACGATCCGGCTCGTACCGACCTTGCGCACCATGGCCGGCCAGCTTGCGACGGCTGCAACCCGGCGTGCAAGCGGGCGGCTGCGCGTGGATGTGGGAGTCCGCATGATCCGAATGCGGAGCGATCCGGTCCTGGAAGAACGCCGAGGGCCCCCGGGGTTGTCGGAGGGGTCGGTCGATCTGCTACAGTTCTCGGGCTCCAGCGGCCCCACTCGACCAGTAGTCAATCCCGCTCGGCTGTTCCGCGGCGTAAACGCGCGCGCGGCGGCGCGCACGTCCCGAGGAGGCATTACCGATGGCGAACAGGCGCATGGTGACCATGGACGGCAACGAGGCCGTCGCCTCGGTCGCCCACCGGATCAACGAGGTGATCGCGATCTACCCGATCACCCCCTCCTCCAACATGGGCGAGTGGGCGGACGAGTGGTCGGCCAAGGGACGGAAGAACATCTGGGGCACCATCCCCTCCGTCTCCGAGATGCAGTCGGAGGGCGGCGCGGCCGGCGCGGTGCACGGCGCGCTGCAGGCGGGAGCGCTCACGACGACCTTCACGGCGTCGCAGGGCCTGCTCCTCATGATCCCGAACATGTACAAGATCGCGGGCGAGCTCACCGCGTTCTGCATGCACGTCAGCGCGCGCACGCTCGCGACGCACGCGCTCTCGATCTTCGGCGACCACTCCGACGTGATGGCGGTCCGCCAGACGGGCTTCGGGCTGCTCTCCTCGGCGTCGGTGCAGGAGGCGCACGACTTCGCGGCCATCGCGCAGCGCGCCTCGCTCTTCTCGCGCATCCCGTTCCTCCACTTCTTCGACGGCTTCCGCACCTCGCACGAGGTCGCGAAGATGGAGGAGCTCACCGACGACGACCTCCGCCAGATGATCCCGGAGGAGCTCGTCGCCGCCCACCGGTCCCGGGCGCTCACGCCCGACAAGCCGAGCGTGCGCGGCACGGCCCAGAACCCCGACGCGTTCTTCCAGGCGCGCGAGGCGTGCAACCCGTTCTACGCCGAGGCCGCCGAGCACGTGCAGGAGGCGATGAACGCGTTCGGCAAGCTCACCGGCCGCAACTACAAGCTCTTCGAGTACGTCGGCCACCCTGAGGCGGAGCGCGTGGTCGTCGCGATGGGCTCCGCCTGCGAGACGATCGAGGAGACCGTCGAGCACCTCGTCGCGAAGGGCGAGAAGGTCGGCCTCGTGAAGGTCCGGCTCTACCGGCCCTTCGATCTCGGGGCGTTCATGACGGCCTTCCCGCGGACCGTGCACCACATCGCGGTGCTCGATCGCACGAAGGAGCCGGGCGCGCTCGGCGAGCCGCTCTACCAGGACGTCGTCACCGCGCTGCGCGAGGCGGAGCAGGCGCACATCGACCGCTTCCACCACCAGCTCACCGTCATCGGCGGCCGCTACGGCCTCTCCTCCAAGGAGTTCACGCCCGGGATGGTGAAGGCGGTCTACGACGAGCTCGGGAAGCCGCGGCCGAAGCGCCACTTCACCATCGGCATCAACGACGACATCAGCAACACGTCGCTCAAGTACGACTCCGCCTTCGACACCGAGCCCGCCGGCGTCGTGCGCGCGCTCTTCTACGGCCTCGGCGCGGACGGCACGGTCGGCGCGAACAAGAACTCCATCAAGATCATCGGCGAGGACACGCCCAACTTCGCGCAGGGCTACTTCGTCTACGACTCGAAGAAGTCCGGCTCGGTGACGATCTCGCACCTGCGCTTCGGGCCGAAGCCGATCCGCTCCGCGTACCTCATCTCGAAGGCGAACTTCGTCGCCTGCCACCAGTTCGGCTTCCTCGAGAAGTACGACATGGTCGAGGCGGCGGCGCCCGGCGCGACCTTCCTCCTCAACTCGCACTACGGGCCCGACGAGGTCTGGGACCACCTGCCGGCCGAGGTGCAGGACGAGATCCTGCGGAAGAAGCTCAAGGTCTTCGTCATCGACGCGTACAAGGTCGCGCGCGAGACGGGCATGGGGGTGCGCATCAACACCATCATGCAGACCTGCTTCTTCGCGATCTCGGGCGTGCTCCCGCGCGACGAGGCGATCGGGCACATCAAGAAGACGATCGAGAAGACCTACGCGCGCAAGGGGCCGGAGGTCGTCCAGAAGAACTTCGCCGCGGTGGACCACACCCTCGCCCACCTCTTCGAGGTGAGCACCGCGAACCGCAAGGTGAGCGGGACGCCGCGCCCGCCTGCGGTCGCCGAGGTGGCGCCGGACTTCGTGAAGCGCGTCACGGCGCTCATGCTCGCCGGCAAGGGGGACCAGCTCCCGGTGTCGGCCTTCCCGGTGGACGGCACCTGGCCGACCGGGACGTCCAAGTGGGAGAAGCGCTCGATCGCGCTCGAGCTGCCGGTGTGGGAGCCGAGCCTCTGCATCCAGTGCAACAAGTGCGCGCTCATCTGCCCGCACGCGGCGATCCGCCCGAAGTTCTTCGCGCCCGAGGTGCTCGCCTCCGCGCCGAAGACCTTCGTGACGATGGACTTCAAGTCGCCGGAGGTGAAGGGGAACAAGTACGCGCTCCAGGTCGCCCCGGACGACTGCACCGGCTGCTCGCTGTGCGTGGAGATCTGCCCGGCCGAGTCGAAGACCGAGAAGGGCAAGAAGGCGATCAACATGACGGACGCCAATCCGCTCAAGGAGAAGGAGCGGACGAACTGGGCGTTCTTCCTGTCCATCCCCGAGGCGGACCGCACCCGCGTGAAGCTCGACGTGAAGGGGACGCAGTTCCTCCAGCCGCTCTTCGAGTTCTCCGGCGCCTGCACCGGCTGCGGCGAGACCCCGTACCTGAAGCTCCTCACGCAGCTCTACGGTGACCGCGCCATCATCGCGAACGCCACGGGCTGCTCCTCCATCTTCGGCGCGAACCTGCCGACGACGCCGTACACGCAGGACGAGGCGGGCCGCGGTCCGGCCTGGGCGAACTCGCTCTTCGAGGACAACGCCGAGTTCGGCTTCGGCATGCGGCTCGCCATCGACAAGCAGGCCGAGCACGCGAAGGAGCTCCTCGGGAAGATGGGCACCGCCGTGGGCGACGGGCTCGTCGAGGAGATCCTGAAGGCCGAGCAGGGCGACGAGGCCGCGATCGGGAAGCAGCGCGAGCGCGTGAAGCTCCTCAAGCAGAAGCTCGCGAAGCTCGACACCTTCGAGGCGCGCTGGCTCTCGAAGATCGCCGACTACCTCGTCCGCAAGTCGGTCTGGATCGTCGGCGGCGACGGCTGGGCGTACGACATCGGGTACGGCGGCCTCGACCACGTCATCGCGCAGGGCCGCGACGTGAACATCCTCGTGCTCGACACGGAGGTGTACTCGAACACCGGCGGCCAGGCGTCGAAGGCGACGCCCATGGGCGCCGCGGCGAAGTTCGCGGTGGCCGGCAAGACCCTGCCGAAGAAGGACCTCGCCATGCTCGCCATGAGCTACGGCCACCCCTACGTCGCGCGGGTCGCGCTCGGCGCCAAGGACGCGCAGACGGTGAACGCGTTCAAGGAGGCGGACAGCTACACCGGCACCTCCGTCATCGTCGCCTACTCGCACTGCATCGCGCACGGGTACGAGATGTCCGAGGCGCTCGGGCAGCAGGAGAAGGCGGTCGAGTCCGGCTACTGGCCGCTCTTCCGCTACGATCCGCGGCGCGTGGCCCAGGGGGAGAGCCCGCTCAAGCTCGACAGCCCCGCGCCGAAGATCGACCTCGCCCGGTTCGTCGAGAACGAGACCCGCTTCCGGCAGGTCGAGGCGGCGAACCCCGAGGGCTTCGCGAAGATGCTCGCGCAGGCGCAGAAGGACGTCCGCGAGCGCTACGCGCTCTACGAGCAGCTCGCCCGCGCGATGAACCCGGCGAACCTCGTTCCCGGCGCCGCCGCCGCGACCCCGGCCGCCGCCCCGGGGAAGCCGCCGCCGCCCAAGGCGCGCGCATAGCCTCGAGGAGCCGCGCGAAGACACGACGGGCCCGATCCGCTCCGGCGGGTCGGGCCCGTCTTCTCTCCGGGGGCGCGCGCTACTTCAGCGTCGCGAAGCGCGCGTCCAGGAGCTCGACCTCCGCGACCACCCCCGCGTGATCGCTCGGCCACAGCGCGACGTCCTCCGACACCACGACGCGATCCTCCGAAGCCTCGCCCACCACCTCCGCGGAGCGCGGCACCACCGGACCGCGGAAGAGCACGTAGTCGATGCGCTCGTCGAGGTCGATCGCCGGTATGGAGAGCACCTCGGGGTAGGGGCTCGTGAAGCCCGCGTCGTCGGGGTTCACGACGGGCCACACGTCCGTGAATCCCGCGTCCGCGAGCGCCGCGGCGCCTTCCGTCCCGGGCAGCGAGTTCAGATCGCCGGCGAGGATGACCCGCGAGGTCCCCGCGGACGACGCCTCGGCGAGCTCCGTCGCCTGCGCGACGCGAACGGTCGGGTCGTAGGCCTCGAGGTGCGTGTTCACGAACCGCAGCCGCTCCCCGCGGTACTCCACCTCCACGCTCGTCCAGCCGCGGAGGATCGCGAGGGGCTGCCCGAGCACGTCGAAGTGGACGAGCTCCGGGCAGGCCGGATCGGCGGCGCAGGAGTCCGGACCGTAGACGTCCGAGCGCGGGTCCGACACGTGCAGCCCGGGCTCGTCGGCGCGGGTGAGGATCACGTCGCGATCGGTGATGGCGACCGTCTCGCCGGTCGCGATGGGCACCGCGAGGCTGGTGAGGGGGAGGACGACGGCGGGCGCGTACGAGAGGCCGCGCTCCGCGAGCTTGTCGAGGAGCACCTCGAGGTAGTCGAAGCGTACCGCGAAGTCCGCGGAGCCGGCCGGCGCCTTCTGCCAGAGGGTGACCTCCTGCAGCGCGACCAGATCCGGCGAGGTGGCGGCGATCTCGTCGGCGATCCCGTCGAACCGGGCGAGGACGTCGTCGGACCCGTAGCCGCGGTCGTTCGCCTCGACCGTCGTCCAGATCGTGGTCGCGGCGGTGACCAGCTCCGGAACGGACTGCGCGGCGAGGGCGGGCCCGAGCTCGGCGCCGAGGTAGAGGTTCCGCGTCATGACCGTGAGCTGCTTGTTCCCGCCGGCGTTGCCGGGATCGACGGCGGACGCGCTGATCGCGCCCGAGGAGGAGGAGAGGGTGGGCGCGGCGGCCGGGCCGCAGGCGGCGAGCGCCGCCGCTGCGAGCAGCGCGAAGAGGGAGGACGGCGCGACCTTCGAGAGGGCCATGGCGCACCTCGGGCCAGGGTTGGCGGAGAGTGCGGGGAGCCTAGCGCGGCCTGCTCGCCCGGACGCCGGGCCGGGAGGGACGCCCCATCGCGCGCACCATTCGTGTCGGCCCTTTGCGAGCCGCGTGGCGCGAGCGCAGATCGCGAGCCAAAGGTCGTTGACCCCAATCAGGCTCGCGCTTCGGCCCCCATTTCGGTCATAAGGAGGGGTCCGCCAGCAGGGGCGGTCCTTGTTTCCGATCAAGAGGAAGGCACGCATGGCGAGGCGACCCCACCGGATGGCGACGCGCGTCGCGGCGATCGCGCTCACATTCCTGGCGCTCGGCGCCTGCAAGCGCGGCGGTGACGGAGCGGGCGGAAAGGCGGCCGCGCCGGAGCCGATCACCCTCGCGCCCGAGAACGTCGCCACGGTGACCGAGCGGACGCTCCAGGCCGGGCCGGACATCTCCGGGACGCTGCGCGCCAAGCGCGCCGCCGCCCTGCGGGCGGAGGTTGGCGGGACCGTGCTCGAGGTGCTCGCCGAGGCGGGCGAGCGCGTCCCGCAGGGAAAAATCCTGGCGCGCGTCGACGTGACGGCGCTCCGCGACGCGCTCGTCGCGGCCCAGTCCGGCGTCTCCGCCGCACGAAACTCGCTGCACGTGGCGGAGGCGAACGCGAAGCGGGCGCGGACCCTCGCCGAGGCGGGCGCCTTCGCCGTCCAGCAGGCGGAGCAGGCCGAGGCGGCGCTCGAGGGCGCGCGGGCGCAGCTCGCCGACGCGCAGTCGCGGTTCGTCTCCGCCCAGCAGCAGGTGGCGAAGTCGCAGGTCAAGGCGCCGTTCGCGGGGGTCCTGTCCGAGCGGCAGGTGTCGGTGGGGGACATCGTGGCGCCGGGGGCGCCGCTCTTCACGGTCATCGATCCGGCCCGGCTGCAGTTCGAGGGATCGGTGCCCGCCGCGCAGGTCGGCCTCGTGCGGCCGGGCGCGCGCGTGGACTTCACGGTCACCGGCTTCGAGCAGGTGTTCCAGGGCGAGATCGAGCGCGTGAACCCCGCCGTGGACCCCGCCACCGGGCAGGTCCGCGTCTACGTCGACGTGAAGAACGACGACGGCCGGCTCATCTCGGGCCTCTACGCGCACGGCCGCGTCGCCGCGGAGAGCGCCACCGGACCTGCGGCGCCGGCCAGCGCCGTGGACGACTCGAGCAAGCCGCCCACCGTGATGCGCGTCGCGGGGGGGAAGGTCGAGCGCGTCTCGGTGGAGGTCGCGCTGCGCGACGACGTGACCGGCGCGGTGGCCTTCCGCTCGGGCGTGAACGCGGGCGACGTGCTCGTGCTCGGCTCGGCGCGGGCGACCCTCCCGGAGGGGGCCCCCGTGCGCGTCGCGCAGCCGGAGGCGCCGGGGGCAGGCGCCGGGGCGCCGCCGAAGCAGGAGGAGCGGAGGAGCGCGAGGCCGGAGGACGGCGCGCAGGCGTCGGACGGCGGGGGGCGGTAGATGTTCGTCTCCGACTTCGCCATCAAGAAGCCGATCGTCACCGTCACGGTGATGCTCGCGCTCGTCATCTTCGGGCTCGTGGCGCTGTTCGCCCTGAAGACCGACGAGTTCCCGGACGTGCAGCCGCCCGTGGTCGCCGTCACGATCGTCTACCCGGGCGCGTCGCCGGAGACGGTGGAGCGCGAGCTCATCGATCCCATCGAGGACGCGATCTTCTCGATCAGCGGGATCGACGGGAAGCAGACCACCGCCTCCGCCACCGACGGCCTCGCCCAGTTCATCGTCTTCTTCGACTTCGAGAAGAACCTGCAGGAGGCGACGCAGGACATCCGCGACGCCATCAGCGAGAAGCGCGCCGACCTGCCGCTCGAGATGGAGGAGCCGATCATCACGCGGTTCGATCCGTCCGACGAGCCGATCGTCTCCCTCACGCTCACCTCGGACTCGATCGACGTCCCGGCGCTCACGCGCCTCGCAGACGAGGTCGTCTCGCGCGAGCTGCGCGCCGCGCAGGGGGTCGCCGACGTCCGGCTCGTCGGCGGGCAGAAGCGCGAGCTCACCGTGGAGCTGAACCCGCAGGCGATGGCCGCCGCCGGCGTCGCGGCGAACGACGTGGTGGGGGCGCTCCAGGCGCAGAACCTCGCCGCGCCGGTCGGGCGGGTGAACACGAAGCTCGGCGAGCAGTCGATCCGGCTCACCGGGCGGCTGCAGACGCCGGAGGAGTTCGCCGCGCTCGCGGTCGCGACGCGGAGCGGACAGGTGGTCCGGCTCGGGCAGGTCGCGTCCGTGAAGGACGGCGCGGAGGAGCCGCGCACGCTCGCCCTCTACGACTCCTCGGAGGCGGTCGGCCTCGAGGTGCTGAAGACGAAGGGTTACTCGACGACGGCCGTCGCCGACCAGATCAAGGCGCGCGCGAAGGCGCTCGAGGCGCGGCTGCCCAAGGCCGCCAAGCTCCAGGTGGTCCAGGACGCGGGCCAGCGGGTGCGCCGCTCGGTGAACGAGGTGCAGACGACGCTCGTCGAGGGCGCGCTCCTCACCGTGCTCGTCGTGTTCTTCTTCCTCAACTCCTGGCGCTCGACCGTCATCACCGGCCTCGCGCTGCCGGTCTCGGTGCTCGCCGCCTTCATCAGCGTCTGGGCGTTCGGCTTCACGCTCAACACCATGTCGCTCCTCGGGCTCTCGCTCGCCATCGGCATCCTCATCGACGACGCCATCGTGGTGCGCGAGAACATCGTCCGGCACATCGAGCTCGGCGAGGACCACACCACCGCCTCGTTCAAGGGCACCGACGAGATCGGCCTCGCGGTCGCGGCCACGACCTTCTCGATCGTCTCGGTGTTCGTGCCGGTCGCGTTCATGTACGGGGTGGCCGGCCAGTGGTTCAAGCCGTTCGCCCTCACCATCGCCGCGGCGGTGCTCGTCTCGCTCTTCGTCTCCTTCTCGCTCGACCCCATGATGTCGGCCTACTGGCCGGACCCCCAGATCGAGAAGGGCCAGGCGCGCGGCCCGGTCGGCCGGGCGCTCGGCGCGTTCAACGCCTGGTTCGACCGGCAGGCGGACCGCTACAAGGGCGTCGTCTCCTGGGCGCTCGACCACCGCTGGATCATGCTCGCGGTCGCGTCCCTGTCGTTCTTCGGCGCCATCTTCCTGCAGGCGACGTTCGGCGGCGCGGGGTTCGTGCCCATCTCGGACCGCAGCGAGGTGAGCCTCATCGTCCAGACGCCGCCGGGGTCGTCGCTCGAGTACACGCGCGCCAAGGTCGAGGAGGCGAACGCGATCGTCCACCGCCACCCGGAGGTGAAGTACGTCTACTCCTCCATCGGCACGCCCATCCCGCTGCAGGCCCCCGGCGTGGATCAGGCGCTCGTCTACGTGCGGCTCGTACCGAAGAAGGACCGGAGCGTCTCGCAGGACGCGCTCGGGGCCATCCTCCGCCGCGAGCTCTCGCGCGTCGCGGGCGCGGACATCTCGGTGTTCACGAGCGGCTTCGGCGGGGCGTTCAAGTCGATCCAGCTCGAGCTGCGTGGGCCGGAGTCGCGCGTGCTCGCCCAGTACGCGGAGCGGGTGAAGGCGGTCGCGCAGTCGGTGCCGGGCGCGGTGGACGTCGGGCTCTCCACGCGCGGCCAGAAGCCGGAGCTCGAGGTGGCGGTGAACCGCGGCCTCTCCGGCAACCTCGGCGTCACCGTCGGGCAGATCGCGCAGTCGCTCCGCATCGCCTTCGCCGGGCTCGACTCGGGCGACTGGGTGGATCCGACCGGCGAGACCCGCGACGTGATGGTCCGGCTCGCCCCCGAGGCGCGCGAGCGCGCCGCCGACCTGCGGCAGCTCCCGCTCGTGCTCCACGCGCAGAACGGCGGGAACCCGCAGGTGGTGCCGCTCGGGCAGGTCGCCGCGGTGCGGGAGGGGCTCGGGCCCGCGCAGATCTCCCACCTCGACCGCGAGCGCGTCATCAACATCCAGGGCAACGTCGCGGGCCGCTCGCTCTCGGAGGTGGTGCAGGACATCGAGAAGCGGCTCGGCGCGGAGGTGAAGCTCCCGCCGGGCTACACGCTCCGCCAGGGCGGCGAGAGCGCGGACCAGGCCGAGGTGTTCACGCGCGTGGGCCTCGCGCTGCTCCTCGCCGTGCTGCTCATGTACCTCATCCTGGTCCTGCAGTTCGGCTCGTTCCTCGACCCGCTCGCCATCCTCATGTCGCTCCCGCTGTCGCTCATCGGCGTCGTCGGCGCGCTCCTCGTGACGGGGGACACGCTCAACATCATGAGCCTCATCGGCGTCATCCTCCTCTTCGGCATCGTCGCGAAGAACGCCATCCTCCTCATCGACTTCGCGAAGTGGGCGCGCGAGGAGCGAGGCATCTCGATCCGCGACGCGCTCGTCGAGGCGGGGCGGATCCGCCTGCGGCCCATCATGATGACGAGCGTGGCGATCATCGCGGGCATGATCCCGGTCGCGCTCGGCCTGGGCGAGGGCGGCGACTTCCGTGCGCCGCTCGGGCGGGCGGTGATCGGCGGCGTCATCACCTCGACGCTCCTCACCCTCCTCGTCATCCCCACCGTCTACGAGATCATGGACGGCCTCCGGGAGCGGGTGCGCCGCATGTTCCGCCGCGTCCTGCGCCCGGGCCACGCCGGCGAGGGCGGGCACGAGCCCGCGCCGGCGCCGCACGCGCGCGCGGGCGGGGTGCGGCGCGAGCTGGACTGAGCGGGGCGCCCTAGCCCATCCCCCTCAGCGCCGCCTGCGCGGCGTGGTACCCGCACATCCCGTGGACCCCGCCGCCCGGCGGCGTGGACGCCGAGCACAGGTAGAGGCCGCGCACGGGCGTGGACCAGGGGACGAGCCGCGCGGCCGGGCGGAAGAGCGTCTGCGCGAGCGTGTTCGCCCCGCCGCCCACGTCGCCGCCGACGAGGTTCGGGTCGTCTGACTCGAGCGCGGCGGGGCCTCGGACCGCACGCGCGAGGACGCGCTCGCGGAAGCCCGGCGCGAACCGCTCGAGCTGCGCCTCGATCCCCGCGAGCGCGTCGCCGGCGAAGCCGTTCGGGACGTGGCAGTAGGCCCAGGCCGTGTGCCGGCCCGGCGGCGCGCGCGAAGGATCGAACAGCGTGGGCTGCGCGACGAGCACGAACGGGCGCGCCGGGGATACGCCTCGCCACACGGCCGCCTCGGCGGCGGCGATCTCCTCGAGCGAGCCCCCGAGGTGCACGGTCCCCGCCCGCTCGCACTCCCCGGCGCGCCAGGGGATCGGGCCGTCGAGGGCGTAGTCCACCTTGAACGCGCCGGGACCGTACCGGAACCGCGCGAGCGCCGCGGCGTAGCGCCGCGGCAGGCGATAGCCCGCGACGCGGAGCACCTGGCGCGGCGTGAGATCGAGGAGGGTCGCGCGCGCGGTCGGGAGCGCGTCGAGCGAGGTGACCTCCTCGCCCGTCACGATCGTGCCCCCCCGCGCCCGGACGAGGCCCGCGAGCGCGTCGGCGATCGCCTGCGCCCCGCCGGCCGGGAACGGCCAGCCGAGCGCGTGGCCCGCCCCGCCGAGCACGAGCGCGAAGGCCGCGCTGGGGGTGCGCTCGAGCGGGAGCTGCGCGTGCGCGGCGAGGCCTGCGAGGAGCGCGCGCGCCCGCGGGCCACGGAAGCGCGCGCGGGCGAGCGAGGCGGCCGGCACGAGCGCGGGCAGCCCGAACCGCGCGAGGAGGAGCGGTCGCCGCGGGACGCGCAGCAGGCCGCCGAAGAGCTCCTCCACGAGCGCCTCGAACCCGTCCGCGATGGGCTCGAGGAGCGCGCGCCACGCCCGGGCGTCGGGGCCGTCGAGCGAGTCCCCCGTCGCGGCGAAGGAGCGCGAGAGGAGCGCGGCCGTGCCGTCGTCGAACGGGTGCGCGGCCGCGGCGGGGGGCTCGATCCAGGAGAGGCCGTAGGCCGCGAGCGGCAGCCGTCGCAGGAAGGGCGACCCCGCGGCGAGCGGGTGGATCGCGGAGCAGTGGTCGTGGCGAAAGCCGGGCAGGGTGAGCGGCAGCGTGCGCGCCCCGCCGCCCACCTCGGCGTTCCGCTCCAGCACGCGCACACGCACCCCGGCGGCGCCGAGGGCCACGGCGGCCGCGAGGCCGTTCGGGCCGGAGCCGACGACCACTGCGTCCGGGGAGATCACCGGCCGGTGGTAACGCGCGCGGCCGGGTCGCGCGAGCGCCGCGCCGGGGGGCTCTCCGGTCGAGTGCGTCAAGGCGGCGCGACGGGCGCCCGCTCGACGGCGTACAATTTGTCGTCAGATCCTTTTCGTGGCTCGTGCGTTCGAGAGCCTGAAGGCCCGGAGCGACGGTGCCGCCGGACGAGAGCGACGAACGACTCATG
This sequence comes from Anaeromyxobacter sp. SG64, assembly GCF_022690745.1. Classification (NCBI taxonomy): domain Bacteria; kingdom Pseudomonadati; phylum Myxococcota; class Myxococcia; order Myxococcales; family Anaeromyxobacteraceae; genus Anaeromyxobacter; species Anaeromyxobacter sp. SG64. The sequence goes on from NZ_JALCZB010000051.1 coordinate 27,628, forward strand.
CTGCGGTTCCGGGGGGGCGACGCGCGGGCCTTCGAGGCCCTCATGCGCCGCCACCGCGCGCCCGTCTTCTCGTTCCTCGTGCGGCTCACCGCCGACCGGGCACGGGCCGAGGATCTCTGTCAGGAGGTGTTCCTCAAGGTGGTGAAGGCGTCCCGCACATGGGAGGAGCGCGCGCGGTTCAGGACCTGGGTGTACGCGATCGCCCGGAACCTCGCGATCGACGAGGCGCGCCGGGCGGCGTTCCGGCGCGCAGAGCCGCTCGACGCGCCTGGCCCGACGGGCGCGGCGGCGCACGCTGCGGACGGTCCGTCGCCGGACGCGGCCGCCGACGCGGCGCTCCTCCGGCCCCGGCTCGAGGCGGCGCTCGCGGCGCTGCCGGCCGAGCAGCGCGAGGTGTTCCTCCTCCGCGAGTACGCCGGGCTGCGCTTCGCGGAGATCGCGGAGGTGACCGGCACGCCCGAGAACACTGTGAAGAGCCGGATGCGCTATGCGCTCGAGGCGCTGCGCGTGGAGCTCGCCGCCGCGGGCGTGGGCCCCGACGACGGCGCGCCGTCCGCGGCGGGAGGGGCGTCCCGATGAGCCACGAGCGCTTCGCCGAGCTCCTCCTCGAGCACGCCTACGGCGAGCTGTCGCCACGCGAGGCGCGGGAGGTGGAGGCGCACGCGGCCGCCTGCGCGGAGTGCGCCGCGGAGCTCGCGCGCATCCGCGCGACGCGGCAGACGATGGCAGCGCTCCCCCAGGAGCGCGCGCCCGAGGCCGGCGAGCGGATCCTGCTCGCGGCGGCCCGCGAGGCGGCGCGCGAGCGCGGCCCGGCGCGGATCCTGCCCCGCTGGAGCTGGTCCGCCGCCGCCGTCGCCGCCGTCCTCCTCACCGTGGGGGCGGTCTCGTACCGGCTCCTCGCGCTGCGCCCCGCTGCGGAGCGGCCGGGCGAGGAGCTCCTCGGGCACACGCAGTACGCGGAGGCGCCGCCGCCGGGCTCACGTTCGGGCGCGACGAGCGACGCGGCGGCGCCGGCAGCGGCGCCGGTCCCGGTCGGTCCGGGCGCGACCCCGTCCGCCTCACGGCCGGCCCGCGCGGACGGGGAGGCGCCCGCGCCGT
>NZ_JALCZB010000052.1:0-28475 GCF_022690745.1 Anaeromyxobacter sp. SG64
CGTCCTCGGGCACGAGCTCGAGCGCGCGCTCCGCGGTCTCGAGCGCCTCGGGGCAGCGCCCGAGCGCCTCGAGCACGCCCGCGCGCGTGTCGAGGATCATGGGGTCGCCGGGAGAGAGCGCCGCCGCCCTCTCGGCGAGCGGCAGCGCCGCGCGCGCGTCGCCGCGGAGGAGGAGGTTCCAGGCGAGGTTGTTCGCCGCCATCGCGCTCTTGGGCGCGACCTCCACCGCCCGCTCGAGCGCGTGGAACCGCTCCGCCTCGAGGCCCGCGGGGCGCGCCGCCGCGGCGAGCCAGAGCCAGGCTCGCACGTCCTCCGGGTGGCTCGCCACGGCGCGCCGCGCGAGGGGGAGCGGCTCGAGCCCGTCGAGCGCGGCCTTTACTTGAAGTCCCAGCACGTGATCGGGATCCTCGGCGAGCGCCTCCTCCATCTCCGCCCGCTCCGCCGCGCCGGCGCGCGCGTCGCCGCGGGAGAACCGCGTGAGCGCGAGGCGCGTGGCGTGCACCTCGCCGGGCGAGAGGGTGCGCGCGCGCGGAGCGGCGCGCACCGGGTCGACCGGGACGGCGATGCGGGGGCGCTCGCCCCCGGGCGCGAGCGCCGCCCGCGCGTGCTGCAGGAGCGCCGGATCGAGCGCCTCGGGGTGGCCGCCGGCGGGATCCCAGGCCGGGAACACCTCCCGCCAGGCCCGGGCCGGCTCCTCGGCGCGCGCGAGGCGGCGGCGCAGCTCCGCGAGGCGCTCCGGCTCGCGCGCGAGGAGGTAGTGCACGAGGACGGTGGCGGTGTCGTGGTAGCGCCCGTCGTGAGGGCGTCCGTCCCAGGTGAAGAGCTCGGGCACGCTCACCGGGTGCGTGAGGAACCCGCGCGCGCGGTGCGCCGGCAGCGGCCCGAACACCGGCCGCCCCGTCTCGTCCCGCTCCGCCTCGGCGAGCCCGGCGAGCCCCTCTCCGAACCAGCGCGGCTGGCGCGGGTAGGCGTGGTACGCCACGACGTGCGTGAGCTCGTGGGCGACGAGGAGCCGCGCCGCGGGGCCGAGCGCGCCGGGCAGGACGATCACCGGCTCGCCGAGGCCGTTGTGCGAGAAGAGCGCGCGCAGGCCGGGCGGCGCGAACTCGTCGAGCTCCTCCGGGGTGCGGAAGGCGACGACGCGCACGAGGCCTTCGAGCCTCGGCGCGTCGCGGGGGAAGAGCGCCGCCACGACCCACGCGTGCACCTCCTCGAGCTCGCGCGCGAGCTCGACCGCCTCGCCCCGGCGGACGTCCGAGGAGACGACGAAGTGCTCCGTCGTGAGCTCGCTCCACGGCGGGCCGCCCCGCGCCGGGCAGACGAAGCGCGCCCCGGGACCGGGCGCGTGGGCGCAGGCGGCGAGGAGCGCCAGGCCCGCCGCGGCGGCGCGTGCTCGAGACATGCGCCCGGAGCATAAGGGCCCTCCCCGGTCGCCGGCTCCGCCTCCGCGGGGCACCTCCCGGCGCGGGAGCGGCGTCGGGTCACAGGTAAGGCGAGAGGAGCCGGGCCACGCCGTCGCGCAGCTTCACGGGCAGCGTACGGGCGTCCACGTCGGCGAGCGTCACCTCGCGGGCGCGCGCGATGCGCTCCTCGGCGAGCGCCTCGGTCCGGGCGGCGAGGTTCGGGTCGTAGCACTCCACCGCCAGCTCGAAGTTGAGCCGCAGGCTGCGCGGGTCCCAGTTCGCCGAGCCCACGAGCGTCCAGACGGAGTCCACCACCATGAGCTTCGTGTGATCGAACGGAGGCGGCGTCATCCACACCCGGCAGCCGCGGTCGAGGACCTGCCAGAGCTGCGCCGTCTGCGCCCACTGCACGAGCGGCAGGTTTCCCCGTTCCGGCAGCACGACGTCCACCGCCACCCCGCGCATGGCCGCCACCGAGAGCGCGGTGATGAGCCCGGGGTCGGGCAGGAAGTACGGCGTCACGATCCGCACGCTCCGCCGCGCCGTCGCGAGCGCGCCGAGGAGCACCCAGCGGATCGCCTCGAAGTCCTCGTCGGGGCCGTCCGCCACGCCGCGGGCCACCACCTCCCCCGCGCGCCGGATGGGCGGGAAGAACGCGTCGCCCTCGAGCGACTCCCCCGTCGTGAAGAGCCAGTCCTCGGCGAAGGCGCCCTGCAGGTGCGCGACCACGGGCCCGTCGACCTTCACCTGCAGATCCATGAACGGCGGTCCGCCGCCCGGCGGCGGGAGGAAGTCGTCGCGGACGTTCATCCCGCCGGTGAACCCGACGCGCCCGTCCACGACGAGGATCTTGCGGTGGTTGCGCAGGTTCACGAAGGGCAGGAAGGCAGGGGTGACCCGCGGGAGAAATAGCTCGGTGCGGATGCCGCGCCGGCGCAGGCGGGTGTGCACGGGCGGGAAGCGGTAGCGCGCCCCGACCGCGTCCACGAGGACGCGCACGGTGACGCCCCGCGCCTGCGCCCGCGCGAGCGCCTCCGCGAAGGCCTCGCCCGCGACGCCTGGGTCGAAGATGTAGGTGCAGAAGGTGACCGAGCGCCGCGCCGACTCGATCGCGGCGATCATCGCCGGATAGGCCACCGCGCCGCCGGGCAAAAGCTCCACGGAGTTGCCGGCGAGGAGCGGCCGGCGCACGACCGCGTCGCCGAGCGCGTGCAGGCCGGCGAGGTGCGCCGCCTCCGGCGCGAGCGGCGGCGCGGGCGCGGCCTCGTCCCCAGGCGCGCGCGCGCGGCGCTCGGGCAGCCGCAGCTCCTTGGCGCGGCGGCGGATCCGGTTCACGCCGAACACGAGGTACGCGGCGCCGCCGACCACCGGCGCGAGCCAGATGAACGCCACCCAGCCGAGCGCGGCGCGCACGTCGCGCTTGTGGAGCACGGCGTGCCCGCTCGCGACGAGCGCGATCACGAGCGTGAACACCGCCGCGGTGATGGTCCACAGCTCCTCGAGCACGATCGTCGATGGAAGCATCCTTCGACGCCGCGGTCGAGGGACGGTCGGGGGCCGAACGTGTGCGCCCGCGGTGAACGCCCCCAAACCGGGTGCAGAGATCAGGATGGTCCCCGACGACGCGGTGCTCGAGGCGCGCACTGTGGGTCGCGCGAGCGCAGGCGCAGCTCGCAGGGAGGGGCCCCGTCGCGAAGCGACGGGGAGGGATGCAATCCCTCCCGGCGGGGAACGGTCGCGAACCCGCGAAGCGGGCGCGACCGTTCACGGGCCCCGCCGAGCGGGGGTGGGGCCCCGACGACGGCGGTCAGCCGTCGGCGGGGCGGGGGACGCAGTCCCCCGCTAGACTACCGGCGCCGCCGCGGCGACGCGCGTGCCCTCGGCGCGGACGCGGCCGAGCGTCGCGGCGAGGTCGTCACCGGCGAGCGTCTCGCGGCGCAGCAGCTCCTTCGCGGACTCCTCGAGGAGCGGGCGGTTGTCGAGCAGGATCGCGCGGGCGCGCTGGAAGGCGGCGTCCACCGTCTCGCGCACCGCGACGTCGATCTCGCGCGCGGTCTCCTCGGAGTAGAGCCGCCGCGTCCCGGTCACCTGGCCGAGGAAGCCCTCCGGCTCGGACTCGTAGGTCACCGGTCCGAGCGAGCCGTCCATGCCGTAGCGGGTGACCATGTTGCGCGCGATGTCGGTCACCTTGGCGAGGTCGTCGGCGGCGCCGGTGGAGTAGTGGCCGAACACGACCGCCTCCGCGGCGCGGCCGCCGAGGAGCACGGCCATCTTCGATTCGAGCTCCTCGCGCGTCATGAGGTAGCGGTCCTCGGTCGGCCGCTGGATGGTGTAGCCGAGCGCGCCGATGCCGCGCGGGATGATCGAGATCTTGTGGACCGGGTCGGTGCCGGGCAGCGCCTGCGCCACGAAGGCGTGGCCGAGCTCGTGGTGGGCGACGATCTCGCGCTCGCGCGGGTTGAGGAGCCGGTTCTTCTTCTCCAGGCCCGCGATGATGCGCTCGATCGCGACGTTGAAGTCCTCCATGGTGATCTCGTCGGCGTTGCGCCGGGTCGCGACGAGCGCCGCCTCGTTCACGAGGTTCGCGAGGTCGGCGCCGGTGAAGCCGGGCGTGAGCGCCGCCACCTCGTCGAGCTTCGTGCCGGGGGCGAGCTTCACCTTGCGCGTGTGGACCTCCAGGATCTGCGCGCGCCCGACGCGATCGGGCCGGTCGACGAGAACCTGCCGGTCGAAGCGCCCGGCCCGGAGCAGCGCCGGGTCCAGGATCTCCGGCCGGTTCGTGGCGGCGATGAGCACGATGCCGACCGACGGGTCGAAGCCGTCGAGCTCGACGAGGAGCTGGTTCAGCGTCTGCTCCTTCTCGTCGTGGCCGCCCATCATGCCGGGCATGGAGGCGCGGGCGCGGCCGAGCGCGTCGAGCTCGTCGATGAAGATGATGGCGGGGGCCTTCAGCCGGGCCTGCTCGAAGAGATCGCGCACGCGCGCGGCGCCGACGCCGACGAACATCTCCACGAACTCCGAGCCGGAGATGGAGAAGAAGGGGACCCCGGCCTCGCCCGCGACCGCCTTCGCGAGGAGCGTCTTGCCCGTACCGGGCGGCCCGACGAGGAGGACGCCCCTCGGCATCCGCGCGCCCAGGCGGCCGTAGCGCTTCGGGTCCTTCAGGAACTCGACGACCTCCTTCAGCTCCGCCTTCGCCTCGTCGACGCCGGCCACGTCCCCGAAGGTCACCTTGGTGTCGGTCTCGACGTACACCTTGGCCTTCGACTTGCCGATGGCCATGAGCCCGCCGCCGGGCCCGCCGAGCTGCTTCGCCATGCGGCGCCCGAGGAAGACCCAGATCCCGAAGAAGAGCGCGATGGGGAGGACCCAGGACAAGATGAGGGGGACGAGCTCGTTCTGGAAGCGGCCCGCGTAGACGACGCCGTGCTGGTCGAGCTCCTTCGCCATCTCCGGGTCGACCCGGGTGGTGACGAAGCGCGTCTTGCCGTTGAGCGGCTCCTTCAGCTCGCCCTGCACGTCGTCCTGCGAGACCACCACGCGGACGACCTTGTCCTCGCGGACGAGCTTCTGGAACTCGCTGTACGGCAGGGTCTGGACCGCCTGCGACTGGGACCACCAGTTCTGCAGGAGCATGACCCCGAGGGCGGCGAGCAGGACGTAGCCGAGGTTGAAGCTGGTGGTTTTCTTGTCGAGGGGCATCGAGGGCTCCCGCCGCCAAATGCGGCGTCTCCCGATCCGTAACCACCCTGCGGGCGATGACAAACACGAAATGTCGCAGCCAGACCTTCGGAAAAACGAGGGCGAGCGAGCGAGCGTCCCTGGGGGAGCGTCGGTTACACTCTGGCCCCCGATGGCTCGCATCCTCATCGCCGACGATCACGACGCGGTCCGCGAGGGCATGGCGATCGCCCTCTCGCGCCTGGGCCACGACGTCCTCGCCGTGCGCGGCGGCGCCGAGGCGATCGCCGCCTACCGCAAGAAGCCCGCCGAGGTGGTGGTCACCGACCTGCGCATGGTCCCGGTGGACGGGATCCAGGTGGTGCGCCGGCTGCGGGAGGCGGATCCGGACGCGACGGTGCTCGTCGTCTCCGCGCACGGCACCATCGCCGTCGCGGTCGAGGCGATGCGCGAAGGGGCGATCGACTTCATCGAGAAGCCGTTCTCGCCGGAGGTGCTCCGCGCCCGCGTGGAGAAGGCCATCGAGATCGCGCGCGAGCGCAAGGGCGCGCGCAACGCCCGCGCCCGGGCCGAGGCGCTCGAGGAGGATCTCGGGCGCGATCGCTCCCACGGCCTCGTGGGCAGCTCCGAGCCGATGCGGCGCGTGCTCGATCAGGTGCGCAAGGTCGCCGCCACCGGCGCGACGGTGCTCGTGCTCGGCGAGTCCGGCACCGGCAAGGAGCTCGTCGCGCGGGCCATCCACGACGGGAGCCCGCGCCGCGAGCAGCCGTTCGTGTCGATCTCCTGCGCCGCCATCCCCGAGGGCCTGCTCGAGTCCGAGCTGTTCGGCCACGAGAAGGGCGCCTTCACCGGCGCCATCCGCCGCAAGCTCGGCCGGTTCGAGCTCGCGAACGGCGGCACGCTGTTCCTCGACGAGGTGGGCGAGATCCCGCCCGCCGTGCAGGTGAAGCTCCTGCGCGTCCTGCAGGAGCGCCAGTTCGAGCGGGTGGGCGGCGAGGAGACGGTGGAGGTGGACGTCCGCGTCGTCTCCGCCACGAACCGCGACCTCGCGCAGATGGTCGAGAGCGGCCGGTTCCGCGAGGACCTCTACTACCGGCTCAACGTGGTGCCCATCGTGCTGCCGCCCCTGCGCGACCGGCCCGGCGACGTGGAGGAGCTCGCGCGGTTCTTCGTGGGCCGGCTGGCGCCGCGCATGGGCCGCGCCGTGACGGGGCTCGCGCCCGAGGCGGTGGAGCTGCTCCGCCGCCACCGCTGGCCGGGCAACGTGCGCGAGCTCGAGAACGTCATCGAGCAGGCGCTCGTCTTCGCGGAGGGCGAGGTGGTCCGGCCGCGCGATCTCCCCGAGGGCGTGCGCCGTGCGCCCCCCGCGCCCTCGCTCCCGGTGCCGAGCGGCGATCGGAGCCTCACCGACATCCTCGAGGACCTCGAGCGGCAGCTCATCCTCGCCGCCTACGAGAAGGCGCGCGGCGTGAAGGCGGAGACCGCGCGGCTCCTCGGCATCAAGCCCTCGGCGCTCTACTACAAGCTCGAGAAGTACGGGATCGTGAAGGCCGGCGAGAAGGCCGAGGAGCTCTGAAGTGACCGCGCTCGCCCTGGCGCTCGCGCTCGCCGCCGCGCCGCTCGAGTGTCCGCCCGGCGCGGAGCACCGCGGCCTCGCGCCGCCCGAGGGCTTCGAGGAGTGGTGCGAGGCGAAGGACGCGGCGGGGCAGCCGCGTCGCGAGGGGCCGGCGCGCCGCTACTACGACGACGGCGGGCTGTGGGTCGAGGAGCGGTTCCGCGCGGGCAAGCGCGACGGCGCCTTCGTCGAGCATCACCGCGGCGGGGGTGTGGCGGTCGCGGGGAGCTACGCGGACGGCGCGAAGACGGGGCTCTGGACGGTGTTCGGCCCCTCCGGCGCGCGCGAGGAGGAGGCGGAGTGGCGGGACGGAGTCCCGCACGGGCGCTTCGTCGCCTACTGGCCGTCGGGCGCGAAGCGCACCGAGGGCCGCCGCTGCGGCGGCGTCCAGTGCGGCACCTGGCGCAGCTGGGACGAGCGCGGGAGCCTCGTCGGCAGCGGCGAGTACGGGGTGCCGTCGCTCACGCCCTGACGAGGCGCGGACGAGGGCCCCGGCATCCCCCGGGCGCGTGACGGGTGCGTGACGGATTTCCGAGGCTTCCGACGGCTTTGCGCAAGTCCGGCCCCGCGCGCGGCGTGTAAGTGCTTGATCCGGGGCGAGACGCGCGCGGGCACGTGGGTTGCTCTCCAGACCCGCGGATGTTCGAAGGCCTCGCCCTCGCCCTGCTCCTCTGCGCGCCTCCCGAGCTCGAGGCGCATCGCGCGGAGCTCGACGCCCTCGCCGGCCGGATCCAGGAGCTGAAGCTCCGCCAGATCCACGGCGAGAACGTTCGCCGCGAGCTGGAGCGGTTGCTCGTGCGCGCGCAGGAGGTCGCCGGCGCCATCGAGGCGGAGCTCCAGCGCGAGGGCGCGCTGCCGACGGCGCTGCCGCCCTCTCCCGACGAGCTGCGCGAGCGGGCCGACGCCGCCCGCGACGAGGCCGACCGCCTCGCGGCGGCGATCCACGCGCTCGACATCCGCATCACCACCGCGAGCAACGAGCTGCGCATGGCCCAGTTCGGCGCCTCGCTCACGACCGGGCAGGATCCGGAGCGCCACCGCCGGCTCCGCGTGCTCGTCGAGCAGCGGCAGCTCCTCGCGCACCGCCTCCGCCTCGTGCTCGCAGACGCGGCGCGGCTCGAGAGCGAGGCCAAGGCGATCGAAGGCGAGCGCTGAACGAGGGTCGGCGGTTGGCGATCACCCCGCGAACAGCGCCATCTTCCGCCGCCCTGAGTGATCCTCTCCCGGGCCGCGGGTCCGTGACCGCGGCACCTCTCCCCGACGGAGGCGCCGGCGACGGCTCGAGCCGCCGCCGTGCCGCGCCCTCGCTACCGGAAGCTCAGCTGTCCCGGCGCGTCACGCGCCGGGGCGCGGACTCGCTCTCGAGGTAGGCGTCGAGCGCGGCCGAGGGGACCGGCACGGCGAGCCAGGTCGCGACGAGCGCGCCGTCCGCGAGCGCGATCCGCTGCTCGACCCCCGGCGTGAGCTGCACGGTCCCGCTCGCCTTCACGTCGTGTCCCGGCACCCACAGGGCGTACGCGAGCGAGATGTCGCCCGTCGCGTCCCGCACCGCCTCGACCCGGAACGCGACGCGCACCGCGCCCGCCTCGCCGGGCTCGTGAAGCACCACCTCGGCGGCCTTGCCGGCGGGGGCGATGATCCGCGGGCGCGCCACGACCTCGCCGCTCGGATCCCTGAGCTCCAGCGCGACGAGCTGGCCTGCCGAGCCGATCTCGCGCTCGGCGCGGGCGCGGGCGATCGCCCCGTGTGTCCGGACCGCCACCTCTGTCGAGGCGCCGCCGACCAGGAAGGCCGACACCAGCAGGAGACCGACGCGGGCGGCTGACGCGCGGGGGAGCATGGGACCGTCCGGCTGCAACGCACGTGCCCGTTCCCCCGTGCGGAATTTCGGGGGTTTGGGGAATTCTGGCGGTGGGTGCGCGTGGCATTCCCGAGGTGCCGCTCGGAAATCCGCGATCAGGCTCTCCGCCAGCCCTCCCCCGTCTGCGTGACCCTCCCCTCGGACGCGAGCTTCTGGAGCGCAGCGAGGCAGCTGCGCTCGGCGAGGGGGAGCGCCGCGGGCGGGGTGTCCGCGTAGGCGAGCGCCGTGACCGCGGAGAGCGAGCGCGGGGCTTCGTCGAGCGCAGCGGCGATGAGCGCCTCGCGCGCGTGGCGATGCGCGAGGTAGGCGCCGAGCCGCTCCGGCGCCGCGGGCGCGGGCGGCCCGTGCGCCGGGTAGAGCGTGCGGGGCCCGAGCGCGCGGAGCCGCTCGAGCTGCCGCTCGTACTCGGCCATGTCGCCCTCCGGCGGGTCGATGACGATGGTCGACAGGGTCGAGACCATGTCGCCGCACACGAGCGCGCCGGTGTCCTCGTCGAGGAAGGCGAGGTGCTCGCGCGCGTGGCCGGGCGTCTCGAGGACCCGGAAGCGGCCGCCGAGCAGCTCCCCGTCGCGCACCGGGCGCACCTCGACGCCTCCCGGCACGCGCCCGGCGGCGAGCCGGTGGCCGAGGACGGGCACGCCGTAGCGCTCCGCCACGCGGGCGACCGCACCGGTGTGGTCGGGGTGGACGTGCGTGAGCCACACCGCGCGCGGCGGCCGCCCCTCCGCGGCGAGCGCGTCGAGCATTGCGAGGAGCGCCGCCTGCTCCGCCGGATCGGACGCGCCGGGATCGACGACTGCGAGCCCGTCGCCGGCCGGGACGAGCCAGGCGTTCGTGTGCGTCGCCGGCGGGATCGTGGGCGTGCGCAGCGCGGCGAGGAAGAAGCCCTCCTGGAACTCGATGCGCCGGGAGACGAACGCGTCGCAGTGCGGCGGCGCCGAGAGCGCCGCGAGGGACGGCTCGCCCGGGCGCGCGAGCACCCGCAGCGCGTGGAGGTTCGGCGGGTGGAGGAGCAGCTCGCCCGCGGCCCAGCGGCGGAGCGCCCGCGCCACCGGGACGAGCGCGCCGGCCGCGAGCTCGCCCGCCCACACCTCCGGGGCGTCGTGCGACGCGAGCCGGACGAGGAAGAGGCGCGCGTCGTAGCGGAGCGGCAGGTGCGGTGGGGTGATCCAGCGGCCGGCGGGGGCGAGGCGAGCGGGGTCGAGGGCGAGGCGGTGCCGCTCGAGGAAGGCGCGGAACGGGAGCGTCCCGTCGAGCACCGCGCGCCGTCCCTCGGCGAGCTTCGCCCGTGACGGCGCCTCGCCCGCGCGGCGCGCGAGGAGCACCCCCGTCTCCTCGAAGAGCTCGCGGGCCGCGCAGGCGACGAGCGCGGCCGCCTCGCCCGCGTGCCCGGGGACCTCCAGCTCCGCGTCCTCCGGATCGAGCCGCCCGCCCGGGAAGGCGTGAAACCCCGCCGCGAACCGCCGCTCCACGCCGCGGCGCACGAGGAACACCTCGTGGCCGGCGGGCCCGTCGCGGAACAGGACGACCGCGGTGGCGACGGCGGCGGGCGAGGCGGTCATCGGATCCGCACGAGCTCCCGCTGGATCTTGGAGAACACCTTCGGCCCGTCGTCGGCGAGGAACACGTCGATCTCGCTGCGCACGCCGAGCCCCTCCTCCGGCAGGTAGATGCCGGGCTCGATCGAGAAGCCGAGCCCGGGCACGAGCGGGCGGGTGTCGTGGGTCTCGAGGTCGTCGAGGTTCGCGCCGTCGCCGTGGACCGACAGGCCGATGGAGTGGCCGGTGCGGTGGACGAACTTCTCGCCGAAGCCCTGAGCGGCGATGTGATCGCGGACGACGCGGTCGACCTCCCAGCCCTGCAGCGTCTTGCCCTCGCGGTGGGCGCGCTCGAGCGCCGCGAGCCCCGCATCGCGCGCGTCGGCGGTGACGCGGAAGATCCGCTCCAGCCGCTCCGGGGGACGCTCGCCGCAGTAGCCGACCCAGGTGATGTCCGCGTACACGTCGCGGGGGCCCGTGCCGCGGGCCCACAGGTCGATGAGCACGAGGTCGCCCGGGCGTATGGGCGTCGGCGTCCGCTCCGAGGGCTCGTAGTGCGGATCGCCCGCGTGGGCGTTCACCGCCACGATGGGCGGGTGGTCCGTCTCGAGCCCGGCGGCCGCGAAGCGCTCCATGAGGAACGCCTGCACGTCCGTCTCGAGCAGCGTCTCGCCGGCGCGGTGCGCCTCGCCGATGCGCGCGAAGGCGGCGTCCTTCGCGGCGTCGATCGCGGCGAGCGCGCGGCGGTGGCTCTCCACCTGCGCCGCGTCCCAGCGGCACAGGAAGCGCTGGACGAGCTCCGCCGAGGAGACGACCTCCACGCCGAACGTGCGCACGAGCTCCAGCGTCCCCGCGTCGACGCGCGAGAGGTACGGGATGGCCCCCTTCGGGAAGTACTCCATCGCCACGCGCGCGCCGGGCCGAAGGGCCCCGAGGAGCCGCCCGAGCGCGTCGAGCAGCGAGGCCCAGGAGGCGTACTTCTCGCGCCGCCCGGGGATCTCGGGCGGGAAGGAGCCGAGCTCGATGGCGTGCACGAGCGCCACGGCCTCGCCCGCCGCGGGCACGAGGTAGAACCAGCGCCGGGTGAGCATGTGGCCCTCGAGCCCCACCGCGCTCACCGCGGTCGGGTTCTGGCCGTGGAAGTCGTAGAGCAGCCAGGCGTCGAGCTTCGCCTCGGCGAGCGCGCGCTGCAGGGCGGGGAGGCCGGCGGCGGGGATGGGCGCGGCGGGGGTCGGAGAGGCCATGTCGTCGAGGATCTCCCTGGGTGCTAGATGGGCACGCGGTAGCGCTGGGCCGGGCCGCGGTCCGAGGGGTGCGTGATCTCGTGCAGGCGGATGGAGTTCGTGGCGCCGGTGATGCCGAGCGGTGAGCCGTGGACGAGGACGACGCGGTCGCCGGGGCTCACGACGCCCTCCTCGAGCAGCCGGTCGGAGACGAGCTCGGCCATGAGGTCCGCGCTCTTCACCGGCTCCATGATGCGCGGCACGACGCCCCAGTAGAGCGCGAGCCTGCGCCGGATCGACTGGTCGGGCGAGAAGGCGATGATCGGCACGCGCGGCCGGAAGTGCGAGAGGAGCCGCGCGGTGGTGCCGGAGAGGGTGAAGCAGCAGATCGCGACGGCGCCGGCGGCCTCGGCCGCCTCGCAGGCGGCGGCGGAGGTGACGAGGTTGAAGGGCGCGGGGCCGCGCGGGACGTCGAAGACCCCGGTCGTCGAGGGGCTCGTCTCCGCCTCGCGCACGATGCGGTCCATCATCTGCACGGCGTTCACGGGGAAGCGGCCGCTCGCGGACTCGGCCGAGAGCATCACCGCGTCCGCGCCGTCCCACACCGCGTTCGCCACGTCGGAGGCCTCGGCGCGCGTCGGCCGGGGGTGCTCGATCATGGACTCGAGCATCTGCGTGGCGATGATGACCGGCTTCCCCGCGATGTTGGCGCGGCGGCAGATGTCCTTCTGGAGGAGCGGCACGCGCTCGGGGAGGATCTCCACGCCGAGGTCGCCGCGGGCGACCATGACGCCGTCGGCGGCCTCGATGATCGCGTCGATCGCCCCGAGCGCCTCCGGCTTCTCGATCTTCGCGATGACCGGCACGATGCGGCCGGCGCGCTCCATCTCGTCGCGGCAGGCGCGCACGTCGTCCGCGGAGCGCACGAACGAGAGCGCCACCGCGTCCACGCCGTGGGCGAGCCCGAAGGCGATGTCGGCGCGGTCCTTGTCGGAGAGCGCCTCGGCACGCAGCGTCACGCCGGGCAGGTTGATGCCCTTGTGCTCGCGCAGGATGCCGCCCTCCACCACCTCGCAGCGGGCCCGCACGCCGTCCGTCCCGAGGACCCGCAGCTCGATGAGGCCGTCGTCCACGAGCAGCCGGTCGCCCGGCCGGACGTCCTCGGCGAGGTGCGAGTACGTGGTGGAGACGCGGTGCGCGTCGCCCTTCACCTCGGCCTCGGTGGTGATCTCGATCTCCGCCCCGGGCTCCAGCCGGACGCCCTCTCGCCCGACGGCGAGCGGGCCGGTGCGGATCTTCGGGCCCTGGAGATCCTGCAGCACCGCGACGGCGCGGCCGAGGTGCCGCGAGGCCGTGCGGATGCGATCGAGCATCTGGGCGTGATCCTCGTGGTGCCCGTGCGAGAAGTTGAGCCGCGCGACGTCCACCCCCGCGCCGAGCAGGCGCTGGAGGACGTCGGGATCGGACGAGGCGGGACCTAGGGTGGCGACGATCTTGGCGCGGCGCATGGGGACATCGTTTAGCGCCAGGCGGCGAACTGCGTCCAGGCTTCTGCCTGGTTCCCGCAAGTTCCGCGCCGGTGCCAGGAGAGGGCGTGCAGGACGGTCCACCGCTCCGGGTCCGGCGCGGCGATCGACAGGTCGCCTCTTTCCCCACGGCTCAGGCTGATGACCTCGTCGTCGCCGGTCACCTCGAGGAAGTCGTAGTAGACGGGGCCGCACTCGGCGGGCTCGAACTCGGTCCAGTCGTCGCGGACCCGGATCTCGAGCGGCCCGACGAGGATCGCGTCCGTGCCGCTCTCGCCCTCGTAGGCGGACTCCACGACCGCGAACTGGCGCACGTCCGCCGCGAGGACCCCGGTCGTCTCGATGCGGAAGCCGGGGTAGTTGAGCGGCTCGCCCACGGGGCCCTTGCCGGCGGGATCGGAGAGGAGCGTCACCGTGAGCTGCGCGCCGTCGAACTGCGCCGGGTACGCGAGCCCGCCCGTCGCGTCCGCGCGGAAGCTCAGCGTCACGTCGAAGGGTTCACCGCCCCCCTCCGGCACGACGCCCGCCACGCGCAGCACCGTCGGCTCGAGCCGCGCGCCGGTCCCGGTGAAGCGGAAGGCGGCCCGCGCGTCGAGGAGGAAGCTCCCCGCGTCCGAGCGGGCGACCTCCACGTGGAACGGCCTCGTCTCGACGTCGCGCGTCTGGCAGGCCGCGAGGGCCAGCGCGAGGGACAGCGCGGCGGCGCTAGATCGCGAACCCGGCACGGAGCCTCCACTGGCCGAGCTTCGAGAGGCCCGGCCTGGCCCACACGAAGCCCTCGGCGCCAAGGATGAACCTCCCGATCGCGCGCTCCACGCCGGCGCCCAGCTCCGCGTCGTGGACCCAGCCCGGCCCGGCCCGCTGCGTGCCGGACAGCCAGCGGACGTCCGCGCGCCCGTAGAAGGTGGCCCAGTCGAGCACCACCCCCGCGGCGACGGAGCCGCGGATCGCGGTCAGGTTGGCCGTGGCGACGTCGGCCGGGACGAAGATCTGACCGACGGTGAGCTCCGCGCTCCCGCGCACCGTCCCCTGCGGCGTGAAGGACGTGCGCAGGCCGGCGTAGATTCCGTTCTGGCCGCCGAACCGCTCGTACAGCAGGAGCGAGTCGGCGCGCAGCACGAGGTTCAGCCAGCTCGCGAGCCCGATGTCCGCGCGGAGACCGCTGCGGAGCCAGCCGAGGTCGAGGGACGCGATCATCCCGCCGCGGGGGACGGGGCCGAGCGCGAGCGAGCGCGCGGGCACCTCCGGCTCGAAGTCCCGGTCGTCGCCGGTGACGTAGGTCTCGCCGCTCGCCGGCGGCGGCTCGGACGGCGGCTGCTGCGGCTGCGGCTCCTCCTGCGAGAGGCCCGCGGCCGGCGCCGGCCCGGCCCGGGCGGCGCTCGGGCCATCGCGCTCGGCGCGGGCGCTCCCGGCGGCTCCCAGAGCCGCGACGACGAGGATGATCGCGAGGGGCCGCACGGCGAGGAGGGAGCCTAGCGCGCACCACCGGAGCCGTCCCGGGAAAGTAGCGGCGCTGTCCGCTTGGGGTGATCCCTGCTGCGGCGCACGCCTCTGCCCTCGGCGAGGCCATCGTGCGCCTCGCGACGGGCTCTACCCGAACGTCGCCGGGTCATCCGCGGGGGGCGCTTGACGCCCGCCGGTCCCGGGCTGGTACCGTCGGCGCTCCTGATGAAGCTCGACCGGGAGTTCTACGCCCGCGACACGCGCGAGGTGGCGCGCGACCTGCTCGGGAAGGTGCTCGTCCACTGCGACGGCGGAGTGCGTCGCGCCGCGCGCATCGTGGAGACCGAGGCGTATCACGGCCCGGACGACCTGGCCTCCCACGCCCGCTTCGGCCCGACGCGCCGCGCCGCCGTCATGTTCGGGCCGCCCGGCGTCGCCTACGTCTACCTCATCTACGGCACGAGCCACTGCATGAACGTGGTCACCGGCGGAGAGGGGTTCCCCTCCGCGGTGCTGCTCCGCGCGGGCGAGCCGGTCGAGGGCTGCCTCCACTCGACGCGCGGCCCGGGCAACCTCTGCCGCGCCCTCGGCATCCGGCGCGAGCACGACAACGGCCGCGAGCTCACCGGAGACGACCTGTTCGTGCTCGACGCGTCGTCGCCCCGGGAGCCGATCATCGCCGCGCGCCGCGTGAACGTGGATTACGCCGGCCCGTGGGCGGAGCGGCCGTGGCGCTTCGCCCTCGAGGGGAACGCCTTCGTGAGCCGCGCGCCGGGCGCGTGGCGGCGCGTCCGCCGCGGGCGGCCCTGAGCGCGTCCTCGCCCCGCGTCCGGGATCGGTCCCGCGGCCGGAAGCCACGAGCCGCCGAGGGGGAGACCTCTCGCCCGGGCGAGGGCTCCCGCCGGCCGGAGTTGGGCTATGGTGCGCCGCGTGCTCCACCTCCTCGGGCAGGACAGCCGCGCCCTCGCGACGCGGGCCGGCATCGCCCTCGACGACGCCCGGCGCATCACCGGCGCGGTGATCGGCCGGGGCGCGCCGCTCCGCTCGGCGCGCAACGTCCGGCGCGAGGTGCTCGATCGGGTCGAGGCGCTCACCACGCCCGGCGAGCTGCGCCGCGTCACGACCGTCGACGCCAGGGACGGCTTCCGCCGCTACCTCTTCGAGCTGCCGGACGGCGCGCGCGTCGAGGCGGTGCGCATCCCGCTCTTCGACACGCACCACACGGTCTGCCTCTCCTCCCAGGCGGGCTGCGCGCTCGCCTGCGCCTTCTGCGCGACCGGCGCGCTCGGGCTCGTGCGCTCCCTGCGCGCCTGGGAGATCGTGGCGCAGCTCCTCCACGTCCGCGCGGACGCCGTCCGCCCCGTCACCGGCGTCGTCTTCATGGGCCAGGGAGAGCCGTTCCTCAACTACGACGCGGTGCTCGATGCGGCCTACACGCTGTGCGACCCGGCCGGCGGGCGCATCGACGCGCGGCGCATCTCGATCTCCACGGCCGGGGTGGTGCCCATGATCCGCCGCTACACGGCGGAGGGGCACAAGTTCCGGCTGTGCGTCTCGCTCAACGCCGCGATCCCCTGGAAGCGGCGCGCGCTCATGCCCATCGAGCTCGGGTTCCCGCTCGACGAGCTCGTGGAGGCGATCCGCGAGCACGCCGCGAGGCGCGGCCGCGTGACGCTCGAGTACGTCATGATCTCCGGGGTGAACACGGGCGAGGAGGACGCCGCCGCGCTCGGCCAGCTCCTCGCCGGCATCCCGGTGCGGCTGAACCCCATCGCCGTGAACGACGCGAGCGGACGCTACCGCCCGCCCGACGAGGCGGAGTGGAACGCGTTCCGCGACGCGCTCGGGCGCGCGCTGCCGGGGCAGCCCATCGTGCGGCGCTACTCGGGCGGGCAGGACGAGCACGCCGCGTGCGGCATGCTCGCCTCGCGATCACGCAGCTGAGGCGAAAGAGCGCCGAGCGGGATCGCCGCTGCCGCGCGTACCGGCTGGCGGCGCCGCGCGGAGCCGTCGTCTACGAGAGCCCCCTGACGATCGCGTGCGTCAGGAAGAAGACGATCGCGGCCACCACCGCCGAGGCGGGGATGGTCAGGATCCAGGCCCAGACGATCCGCCCGGCCACGCCCCAGCGCACCGCCCGCGTGCCCTTCGTCGAGCCCACCCCGACGATCGCGCCGGTGATGGTGTGCGTCGTCGAGACCGGGATGCCGTAGTGGGCGAGGGCGAGGATGGTGACGCCGCCGCCCGTCTCGGCGCAGAAGCCGCCGATGGGCTGGAGCTTCGTCAGGTTGTGGCCCATCGTCCGCACGATGCGCCAGCCGCCGAACATCGTGCCGAGCGCGATGGCGGCGTGGCAGGCGAGCACGACCCAGAACGGCACCGGGAACTTGTGCGCCACGTCCGCGGCCGAGACGCGGTCCGCCCAGATCGTGCCGTACAGGACGACCGAGATGATCCCCATGACCTTCTGCGCGTCGTTCGTGCCGTGGCTGTAGCTGAAGATGCCGGCCGACACGAGCTGCAGCCGGCGGAACCAGTGGTCGACGCGCGCGGGCGTGCTCTTCCGCACCACCCAGGCGGTGAGGACCATCATCAGCGAGCCGAGCACCATGCCGATGAGCGGCGACAGCACGATGAACGCCGCGATTTTGGCGATGCCCGAGCCGATGAGGCCCCCGACGCCGAGCGGCGGGAGGGCGGCGCCGATCATGCCGCCAGCGAGCGCGTGCGAGGACGAGGACGGCAGCCCCCACCACCAGGTGAGGAGGTTCCAGACGATCGCGCCCATCAGCGCGGCAAAGATCACGGTGAGGACGAGGGGCGTCCCGTGGGTGCGGAGCTGGTCGAACTGCACGATGCCCTTGCCCATGGTCGCGGCGACCTTGAGCTCGACGCCCCACAGCACGGGCGCCGCGGAGATGAAGTTGAAGAACGCGGCCCACGCCACGGCCCACAGCGGCGAGAGCACGCGCGTCGAGACGACGGTGGCGATCGAGTTCGCGGCGTCGTGGAAGCCGTTGAGGAAGTCGAACGCGAGGGCGACGAGGATGAGCCCGACGACGATGGGGAGGAGCATGGAGGGGGGCTGATCGTGCGGCGTTCTGCGCTAGGCGTGCTCGAGGACGACGCCCTCGAGCACGTTCGCGACGTCCTCGGCGCGGTCCGTGGCGGTCTCGATGAGATCGATGATCTCCTTCCACTTCATGACCGTGAGCGGGTCGTTGCCGCGCTTGAAGAGCTTCGCCATGGTGCGGCGCGTGAGCGTGTCGGCCTGGTTCTCGAGGACGTTCATCTCCTTGCACGCCTCCAGGATCCTGCCGGGGTTCTTCTTCATGTCCCGCAGTCCGGCCACCGCCTCGCGCATCTTCTCCGACTGGGCGACGAGCACCGCGGCGAGGTCGCGCGCGTCGGGGAGCACCTGGTCGAGATCGTAGAGCCCGAGCCGCTCCGCCGCGGCGTCGGCGAGGTCGAGCACGTCGTCGATGCGCGACAGCAGGCGGTGGATCTCGGTGCGATCGAAGGGCGTGATGAACTGGGTGTGCAGCCGGGCGAAGGCGCGGTGGGTGATGTCGTCCGCGCGGTGCTCGACGTCCTTGATGGCCTGGACCTTCGCCGGCACGTCCGTGAAGTCGTCGAGGAGCGCCTTCAGGAGCTTCGCTCCCTCCACCACGGTGGCCGCCTGGGCCTCGAAGTCGGAGAAGAAGTCGTCCGACTTCGGCATCAGCTTCTCGAGCAGTGTCATGGAAGGGCTCCGGGGTGCGGCAAGGCGCGCGAACCATACTCGACCTCGCACGGCAGTCCAACGGAGCCGTGCCGCGCCCGGCCCTTGGCGCTCAAAACATCATCCCCCTAACGGGGTGGTCCTGAAGTGGGAAACCGAGTGTTTTTCCGGGGATGAGTGGCCGCATGTAGGCCATCCCACCACCCAGAGGCTTGCTCGCTCGTGCGGTGACCTTTCATATTGGACGTCCCGGGAGGGCGGGACGCCGGAACAGGATCGCTCCGCCTCGCGTTCCCGACCCGGGCGCGCACGCGCTCACCCGAGGGCCTGTCACCGCACATGCGATTCGCCGCCAAGATCGGCCTCCTGCTCCTCGCCGTTGGCGTCCTTCCGGTCGCCCTGCTCGGCATCGCCTCGTACACGGTGAGCCGGGCCGAGCTGCAGCGGACCGTCGGGCGCATGCAGGAGCAGTCGGCGGAGGATCTGGCCCTCTTCACCGAGCGGTTCGTCTCGGGGGCGCTCGAGAACCTGCGTCTCTCCACGAGCGCGGTGCTGCCGCTCGACGTCTACTCGCGCTCCGAGCTCCGCAACATCCTCGGGCTCCAGTACCGGCAGCTCCCGTTCCTCTCGATCCTCGCCATCGTCGACGACGACAAGTCCCCCGTGGCCGGGCCCATCTTCGTCCCGGTCCCACGCTCGCCCGCCGACGCCCGTCCCGAGGATGCGCCCCTCGCGGGCCGCGTCCAGGTCACGGACGACGCGCTCGACTCCTTCGCGCGGCGCCTGCCCGCGCCGCCCGCCGAGGTCGGGAGGCTCGAGCTGTCCCAGCCCTACCGTGGCGCGGACGGCGTCCCGCGCCTCGCGGTCGCGCTGCGCCTCGAGCCGACGCGCACCCTCGCCGCCGAGATCGTCCTCACCGACGTCGCGACCCGGGTGTCCGCGCTCACGCGCAAGGGCGCGGGCGTCGCCTACCTCGTGGACGGGCGCGGGGAGCTTTTGGCGCACGGGGAGCCGGACGGACGCATCGCACGGGAGGAGAAGGCGCTGCCCGAGCTCGGATCCGCGCGGACCGGCGCCCTCTCGCGGCTCGTCCAGCGCGCGGACGGCCGGCGATGGCTCGCCGCCTTCGCGCCGGTGGGGACGTACGGCTGGGGCGCGGTCGTGGCGCAGCCGGCGACCGTCGCCTTCGCCGCGGCGCAGAACCTCGGCGCCTACACCGTCACGATCGCCGGCCTCGCCATCCTGCTCGCGCTCGCGGTGGGGACGCTCCTCGCGCGGCGGGTCACGCGGCCGGTGCAGCGGCTCTCGTCCGCCGCCGCGGCCATCGCGGCGGGCGACTACGGCACGCCCGTCGAGGCGCGCGGCCGGGACGAGATCGCCGAGCTGGGGCGCGCCTTCGGACGGATGACCGCCGAGATCCGGCGCCGCGACGAGGAGATCCGCGGCTGGAACCGCGAGCTGCAGGCGCGGGTCGAGGAGCGCACGGCCGAGCTCAAGGCCGCGCAGGATCAGATCCTCCGCACGCGCCGCCTCGCCGCGCTGGGCTCCCTCGGCGCCGGCATCGCCCACGAGCTCAACAACCCGATGACCGCGATCACCGGGTACCTCGCCATCGTGAGGAAGCAGCTCGGTCCGGGCTCCCCCCAGGGCGAGCTCATCGCGAACGCGCAGGAGCAGGCGGCGCGCGTCGCCCGCGTCATCGAGGACCTGCGCAGCTTCGCGGACCAGGAGCGGTCCGCCCAGGGCCAGCGGTTCTCGCTCGTGCGCCCGGTGCGTGCCGCGCTCGACCTCTACGAGGATCGTCTGCGGGCGGCCGGCATCGCGGTCCGCGCCCGCTTCGACGAGCCGCTCCCCGACGCGCAGGGCGACGTGGTCCAGCTCCAGCAGGTGGTCGCGCACCTCGTCGAGAACGCGATCAACGCCATGCCCCGCGGCGGCACGCTCGAGGTGTCGCTCGGCTCGATCGACGGTGAGGCCATCCGGCTGCGCGTCGCGGACACGGGAAAGGGCATCCCGGCCGGCCTCCGCGAGCGGATCTTCGATCCCTTCTTCACCACGAAGGACCAGGCGGGCCGCGTGGGTCTCGGGTTATCGGTGTCGCACAGCATCGTCGAGGCGCACCGAGGAAAGATCCTCGTCGAGAGCGAGGAGGGGGCCGGCGCCGCTGTCACCGTCCTCCTCCCGGCCGCCACGGCGGCGCACCTCGCCTGAAGGAGCTCGATGCCACGCGGGACGGACGACGTGCTGGTGGGCCTCGACGCGGAGCTCTTCGCGCCCGGGCTCCTGCACGAGCTCAAGCAGCCGCTCATGGGCGCGGAGGCCGCCCTGACGCTGCTCGAGCGGAGCCTGGGGAGCTCGCTCGAGGCCGTCGAGGAGTGGCGGATGCTGCGCGGGCAGGTCGCGCGCATCGCCGAGATCGTGAGCGGGTACGAGGAGCTCCTGCGGCCGCAGGGGTCCGTGCCCGAGCCGTTCGAGGTCGGCCCGGTGGTGGGCCGCTCGGTGGAGCTCCTCGCCCACCGCGTGCGGCCGCTCGGGCCGCGCTTCGCGCTCGCCCTCGGGCCCGGCCGGCTCGCGGGCTTCGGTCGCCCCACCGCCCTCGTCCACGCCGCGACGAACCTCCTCGCGAACGCGCTCGACGCGATCGAGGACGCCCCGGGCGCGCGCGTCGAGGTGCGCGTGCTGGAGCAGGGCGCGAGCGCGGTCGAGGTCCGCGTCTCCGACGAAGGCGCGGGCGTCCCCTCCGAGGCGCGCCCGCGCATCTTCGAGGCGCGCTTCACCACGAAGGCGCCGGGCAAGGGGACGGGGCTCGGCCTCCACATCGCGCGTAGCCTGATGGCGCAGGACGGCGGACGGGTGTACCTCGTGCCTGAGGAGGATCCCGCCCGCTTGCCCTGGGCCGTGACCGAGTTCTGCGTGGTGGTGCCGGCCTCGGCCGGCGGAGGTGCGCCGTGACCGCCCTCCGGGTCATGGCGGGCTTCGCCGCCGGCGCGACCCTCGCCGGCATGGTGGTGGGCGTCGCGCGGCTCACCGAGACGGTCGAGCCCGCGACCGCCGTGGCGGAGCAGCCCGCCGCGACGGCCCCCGCCGCGACGGCCTCCGCGCCGAGCGGACCGCGTCCGGAAGAGCCGCCCGCCCGCTGGCACGCGCCGGAGGGCGCGCCGGAGGAGGTCACCGCCGGCGTGCTCGCGAAGGTCGCGTCGCAGCGGGCGGAGGCGGCGCGCGGGTGCAGGACCAGCCGCGAGCCCCCCGCGACCGAGAAGCACGGCCGCAAGGGCGCGCGGGCCGAGCCGAAGGCGGCGCGCTGCCCACCCGAGGAAGGGATCGAGTCGGTCGAGATCGACTGGAATGGCCCTCCCGCGACGCGCTGAGCCGGGGGTGCACGCCCTCCTGTGGGTAATCGCGAGCGTGCTGCTCGCGACGGCGGCACCCGCGCGCGCGGCGCCTGGTGCGCGCGCCGCCGAGGGAGGCGCCCCGGCGGGCGGCGGCGCGCTCAAGCTCAGCGCCCGGCCGACCCGCCTCGTGCTCGGGCAGGACGGAACGGCGGAGCTTCGGATCTGGGCGCCGCCGGAGGTCGAGGAGCTCACCCTCAGCGCGAGCGCCGGGCGGGTGGAGGGAATTCGCCGTCTCCCGAACGGCGGGTTCGCCGCGCGCTACCGTCCGCCCGCCGAGCGCTTCCCGCAGGTCGCGATCATCGCCGCGACCGCCCGCGGCGCCGCCGGCCCGCTCGACGGCTGGATGGCACTCCCGCTCTACGGCCAGGGCGACGCGAAGGTACGGGCGAGTCCAGGCCAGAGCATCACCCTGCGCATCGGCGACCGCGCCTTCGGCCCCAGGATCGTGGGCGAGGACGGGCTCGCCGTCATCCCGGTCGTCGTGCCGCCCGGCGTGCACGAGGCGCACCACGGCTTCCGGCCCATCGACCTGCACGTCCCGGAGACGCCGCTCGTCCACGCCGTCGCGCTCCGCGCCACGGTGCAGGCGGACCGGCAGGAGCAGGTGCGCGTCGTCGCGTACGTCGTCGCGCCGCACGGCGCGGCGCGGCGAGGGGACGTGCCGGTGGTCGAGCCGTCGCGCGGCTCGGTGTCGGTGTCGGCGCGCGAGGCCGGCGCGTACGAGGTGCTCTGGACGCTCCCGCCCGGCCCGGCCGGCGAGGAGCGGCTCGCGGTGCGGCTCGCAGGGGCGCCCGCGTCGAAGGCGCTCGTCCGCGTGGGGGTCGTGCCCGGGCGCGCCGCCGCGGTGGCGCTCGCCTTCGACCGCGAGGCGTTCGTGGCCGACGGGGATGCGCCGGCGGAGGTGGTCGTCACCGCGCGCATGGTCGACGCGGCGGGGAACCCCACCCCGGGCGGCGCCGTGACCCTCGGGGCCGAGGGCGGAACGATCTCCCGCCCGGTGGAGCGCGCCCCCGGCGTCCACGAGGCGCGGCTCGTGGTACCGCAGAAGTTCGGGAGCCGCCGCGAGGTGCTCGTGACCGCTCGCGCCGAGGCGGAGGGGCTCTCCGGCTCGCGCGCCCTGCCGCTCTTGCCGGGGCCGCCGGCGAGCGCGCGGGTCGAGGAACGCGTCATCGTGGCCGACGGGGTTCGCGAGGCGACGCTCCGCGCCACCGTGCAGGATCGCTACGGGAACCCGGTCACCCAGGCGCCCGTCGTCACCGCCGCGCGAGGCAAGGTCCTCGAGGTCGCGCCGGCCGGCGAGGGCGTCTACCGCGTGCGCTACCTGCCGCCGATGGTGGCGGCGCGCAGCGAGGACTCCCTCGCGTTCGCGGCAGGCGACGTGCGCTCTCGCAAGACGCTCGTGCTCGTCCCGCCGCGCGGCCGCGACGGGCTCCTCCTCGCCGCCGGCGTCGCCGCGGGGCGCGGGGGCGCGCTCGGGCCCCGGGTCGGCCTCGCGCTCGAGCGCGACCTGGCGAGCGCGCCCGCCGGGCTCCTGCTGTCCCTGCGCCTCGAGGCCGAGTGGATGGGCCAGCGGCGCCGGCGCGAGCTCGCGGGCGACGGCGAGGAGGTCGAGATCACCTCCAGCGCCGGCGGGCTCCTCGCCGGCGTGAGCGCGCGGCGCGAGCTCGGCGGCCTCACCGCCTGGGTCGCCGGCAGCGCGGGCCTGGTGCTCGAGTCGTCGCGTCCGGGCGACGCCGGGGCGGCGCCGGGCGGGAGGCTCTCGCTCGGCCTGGGCAGGCCGCAGCAGCGGGGCATGCCGTTCGTGGAGGCGGCGCTCCTCGCGGCGGGGCGCGGCGCCCTGCCGGCGTTCACGTTCTCCGTGGGAGTCCGGCTCGGCCGGGAGAGGTCGCATGGCGACGATCCTGATCGTCGATGACGAGCCGGTGATCCTGGACGTCTTCCGGCGCTTCCTGGAGGGCGAGGGCCGCCGGCTCCTGCTCGCCGGCTCCGTGCGCGAGGCGCTCGCCATCGCCCGGGAGGCGCGCGAGATCGATGTCGCCATCATCGACAAGAACCTGGGCGACGGCTCGGGGCTCGACGTCGCCCGCGGCCTCAAGGCGGCGAAGCCCGACGCGGAGGTCATCCTCGTCACCGGCTACGCCTCGATCGACTCCGCCATCGCGGCCGTCCAGATCGGCGCCTTCGACTACGTGACGAAGCCGGTCTCCGACTACGACGCGCTGAACCTCAAGGTGCAGAACGCGATCGACAAGGGCCGGATGCGGCGCGAGCAGCGCGACCTCCTCGTGCGGCTCGTCCAGAGCGAGGCGCTCCACCGCGGCGTGTTCGAGACGTCCTCCGACGCGATCCTCCTCGTGGACAGCGCGAGCGGCCAGATCGACGACGCGAACCCCGCCGCCGAGCGGCTCTACGGCGAGTCGCGCGACGCGCTGCGCGCCCGCCGCTACTCGGAGCTGCTCGCGGCGGAGGGCGGCGACCCGGCGGCGCTGCCCGCCCCCGGCGCGCGCTCCGTCCCGTCGCGCCACCGCCGGGCCGACGGCTCCGAGCTCCCGGTCGAGCTCACCGCCGGTGAGCTTCCCCTCCAGGACCGCGCGCTGCGGGTGCTCTCGATCCGCGACGTCTCGGAGCGGGAGCGCGCGGAGGAGGAGCGCCGCGCGCTCGAGCAGAACCTGCGCCAGGCGCAGAAGATGGAGGCGGTGGGGCGGCTCGCCGGCGGGGTCGCGCACGACTTCTCGAACGTGCTCGCCGTGATCCTCGGCTACTCCGAGCTGCTCATGCGCGACCTCCCCGCCGGAGACCTGCGCTCGCGCGAGAGCGCGGAGGGGATCATCGAGGCGGCGCACCGCGCGGCGGGGGTGACCCGGCAGCTCCTCACGCTCTCGCGCAAGAAGCTGCTCCGCCCGGAGGTCCTCTCCCTCAACAAGGTCGTGCAGGACCTCGGCCGGCTCCTCTCGCGCGCCATCGGCGAGCGGATCGAGCTCACGACGCGGCTCCAGGACTCCCCCTGGCCCGTGCTCGCCGACGCGGACCAGCTCGCCCAGGTGCTCCTGAACCTCGCCGTGAACGCGCGCGACGCGATGCCCGAAGGCGGCCCGCTCGTCATCGAGACCGCGAACGCCGAGCTCGCGGAGGCGCCGCGCGACCTCCCCATCCCGGCCGGACGCTACGTGACGCTCTCGGTGAGGGACGGCGGCTGCGGCATGAACGACGAGGTCCGCTCGCGGATCTTCGACCCGTTCTTCACCACCAAGGAGACCGGCACCGGGCTCGGGCTCGCCACCGTCTACGGCATCGTGCGCCAGGCGGGCGGCGCGATCCGCGTCGAGTCGCGGCCGGGCCGGGGCGCCACGTTCACGGTGTTCCTGCCGGTGGGCGTGGAGCAGGTCGGGCGCGCGCACGCTCCGGTCGCCGCGGCCGCGCCGCGCGGGCTCGGGGAGACCGTCGTGCTCGCCGAGGACGAGGACGCGCTGCGCGTCCTGCTCGGGCGCGTCCTGGTCGGCAGCGGCTATCACGTGGTCGCGGGCCGCAACGGCGCCGAGGCGCTCGAGGCGGCCCGCGCCCGGGGCGCGCGGGTGGACCTCCTCCTCGCCGATCTGGTCATGCCGCGCATGACCGGCGCGGAGCTCGCCGAGGTGCTCCAGGGCGAGCAGCCGGGCCTGAAGGTGCTCTTCATGACCGGCCACACCGAGGACGCGCTCGTCGAGGACCGGCTCCGCGACGGCGACGTGGAGCTCATCCAGAAGCCGTTCACGAGCGAGGCGCTGCTCGGGCACGTGCGGCGGCTGCTGGGCCCGGCGAAGGCGAGCGCGTAGGTCAGGCCCGCCAGCGGCGTGGCGATCGAGCCGCGGACTCTTCTCCTGCGCTCACCCACCTGTTGCGATCGTCAGTACGTCGACTGCAGGTATGCCCACCGATCGCGGACCCATTGCCGGACGTAGGCGACCTCGTCGTCGTACGTCGCCCAGCCCGTCCGCCCGCGGGGGCCGAAGAACGCAATCTGCTCGGCGCTCCACCGCACCTGGTCCCGCCGAGCGGCCTCGCCGTCCTGCTGGGCGTAGTCGTCGATCATGGCGAGCACGTCGGCCACGGAAATCTGCTGGTGTACGAGGTCGCCGAGTCGCCCCCGCGTTGCCTGCTCCAACGGAGGAAGCAGGAGGCGACGGAACAGGTTGTTGTCGGCCGTGAACTCGGCCGGCGTGCTCGGATTCAACCGGATCGTGCTCGTCTTCTGCCCGAGGCTCTGGGCGCAGTCCCACACCGTCATGCGCCAAGGCCCACCCGCCGGGTCGTGGTAGTGGAAGCTGTTGTGGTTGGCCGAATCGATGGCGAGGGTGAGCATCACGAGCGCCCACCAGTCCCGGTACTCGTCGACGTCGATGAGCCCGGGGAGCTGCGCCACGAACGTCGCGTCGTCCGACTCGACCACGAACCGGACGAACGCGTCGAGATCGTCGTAAGCGCCGGGCTCGCCATCCAAGGGGAATCCCTCTTCCTTGGTGTAGCCGTCGTGCCACGTGATCTTCGGCAGCCCGGTCAGGGGGTCGTACGTGTAGAAGTTCGCTGCACCAAACTTCGCCTGGTACAGGTTCCCGTCACCGTCGAGGCCCGCCCTCGAGAGCACCTGCCCGGCGATCTTCTCGCTCATGGTGTAAAGCCCGAAGTATTCGCCGTTCAGGAAGAGCACCGCGCTCGCGGTCTGCACCCATATCCGCCCTGGGCCGCCGAGCTTCTTCCACAGGTCGAGCGCCAGGCGATCGCGCAGGTAGCTCTGATCGTCGAAGGTCGTGACAAGCAGGATCTTCTTGCGATCGAAGAACCCGAGGGCGGGGTCGCTGAAGTGCTCGTTCGGGAAATCGATCGTGAAGCTCTTCTTCGGAAAGAGCAGGGACTTGTTGCCGCGATATCTCACCTGCACGTCGAAGGCGTGCCCACGGTACGTGAGCACCGCCGGCGTGTACTCCAGATCCGAGATGATCCCCGGCACCGACAGGTGGAACACCGGAAGGCCGTACTCCTCCGTATAGCGCGCGGGGTCCGGCGGGGTGTTCCCGGGAGCGTCGAACCTGTCCGCGACGCCAAGCGTGAACTTCTTCTCGCTCGGCTCGACGGGCACCCTCGCGACGATCTCGTAGACGCCGGCGTCGGCTGGCCCGGTGGTCCAGCGGATCTCCCCGGCCGACGCGTCGACCTCCGCGCCCGGCGGGAGTCCCCCGATCGCGAGGTCGGATGGGAGCTCGCGCCCCGTCGCGCAGGCAATCGCGATGTGCACGGGATCGCCCTCGACCACCCAGGCCGGCCCGGTCAACGTCACGTCGCAGGGACGCTGCGCCGGTTCTCGCTGCGCGTCACACGCCGCGAGCGCCCACGCGAAGACGAGCGCGGCTGTCGTCCACGTACGCGGCCCCTCCACCATGTCCGTGCCTCCGCGAAGTGCACGGTCAGCGTGTAGGGCGACGTGCGCACGCGCACCTGCTCGAACAGGGCAAAGAAGCCGCTTACGCGTGGACCTTTCGGGCGTCTGCCGCCGTCGCGCCGGTCCTGAACTCCTGCGCGTCTGGGGTTCACGGGAGGAGCAAGCGCGGGTCAAGGACGCCGCAGGCGGGGCGTGAGCCGCCGCGCCGACCTCCGTGATGGCGAGACCGCGAGAGCGGATCCGCTCGAGGTCCGATATCCGCGCCCGAGAATCGATTTCATTCTCGTCGTGCCTTACAGCACGCGTGTGTTGCCCGGTCCTCGTGTGCCCGCCTCGGTGACGCCATCGCGCGCCTCGGACGGCCCGAGCTCGAGCGAGCAACGCCGTCAGAGCGCCGCCGGTTCTCCGTCCGGCGTGACGCCGCCGCGCGTGGAGCGCTCGCGCCAGGTGCGCCCGAGCGGGCGGTGCATCGGCTTGCGTGAGGTCGCGCGCATCCGGTCGACCTGCTTCCTCACGTGCCGCTTCAGGCGCTCGGAGGCGTCGAGGAGCGCCTTGTAGAGATCCTCCTGCACGCTCTCCACGTGGAGGGTGCGCGCGCCGGGCATCCGGAAGGAGAGGCGGCAGGTCTGGTCCACGCCGCCCTTCTTCGGGCGGGAGTCGGAGAAGTGGATGGAGAGCTCCGCGGCCTGGTCGTCGTACACGCGCGCGAGCGGGCGCGTGACGTGCTTCACGATGAAGGCGGCGACGTCCTTGGGAAGCGAGAGGTGGTTCGCGTGGATGGAGAGCTTCATGCCCATACCTTGGACACCGTCCCGCTCCGCGGAGCCCCTCCCGGTTAGACTCCTTCCGTGACCGAGCGCCTCTACCTCTCCGACAGCGGTCTCCTCGAGTTCGAGGCGACCGTCACCGCCACCCGCCCGCTCTCGGGGCGCACCGCCGTCCTCCTCGACCGGACGGCCTTCTACCCCGAGGGCGGCGGCCAGCCCGCCGACCGCGGCACCATCGGCGGTGTGCCGGTCGTGGACGTTCAGGACGACAGCGGCGAGATCCTCCACGTCCTCGACGGGCCGACGCCCGCGGGCCCGGTCGCCTGCCGCGTCGACGGCGCGCGTCGCCGCGACCACGTCCAGCAGCACCACGGTCAGCACCTCCTCTCGGCGGCGTTCGAGGCGACGCGCGGCGCGCGCACGCTCTCGTTCCACCTCGGCGAGGTCACCTGCACGATCGACCTCGACGTCGCCGCGCTCGGCGACGACGCGCTGCGCGCGGTGGAGGCGGCCGCGAACGACCTCGTCTTCCGCGACCTGCCGGTGGTGGCGCGGGAGCTCTCGGCGGAGGAGCTCGCGGCGCTGCCGCTGCGCAAGGCGCCGACCAAGGGTGCGCGCGTCGTCGTCGTCTCCGATCCTGCTGCCCGCGGGGAGATCCTGGACGCCTCGCCGTGCGGCGGGACGCACCCGCGGCGCACGGGCGAGGTCGGCGCGATCGCGGTGCTCGGCGCGCAGAAGTGGGGCGCCGGGTCGCGCGTCGAGTTCGTCTGCGGCGGGCGTGTCGTCACCGCCCTCGCGCAGGCGCGGAGCCGGCTCGGCGAGGCGGCGCGCGCGCTCCGCTGCGCGCCGGCGGAGCTGCCGGCGGTGGCGGCCCGCGCGGCCGAGGACGGGG
>NZ_JALCZB010000053.1:0-27950 GCF_022690745.1 Anaeromyxobacter sp. SG64
GACGACGCTCGGCCTCATGCTGCGCTGGGACCTGTCGCTCGCGGACGCCCAGGGGGCGCGGGCGGCGCAGGCGCGGGCCCGCGCCGCGGACGAGGCCCTCGTCTGGCGCGAGCGGCAGGCGGCCCGCGAGGTCGGGGAGGCGCGCCGGGCGATCGAGACCGCCGACGCCCGGATCCGCTCCGGCGAGGAGGCCGTCGCGGCGTCCGAGTCGGCGCGGAACCTCCGCGCCGCGCGGCATCGCCAGGGACTCCTCCCGCTCACAGACGTCCTCGACGCGGAGGCCGGCCTCGCCGGCGCCCGCGCCCTGCTCCTCGCGAGCCGGCTCGAGGCGCGCGTCGCGCGCGCCCAGCTCGCGCTCGCGCTCAACCTGCCCATCGAAGGGATCACGCCATGAAGATCGCCGCACTCGCCGCGCTGGCGCTGCTCGCGCCCGCGCTCGTCTCCGCCTCGCCCGCCGCCGAGGCCGCCTCCCCGCGGCGCGTCCGGCCCGTCCGCGGCGAGACGACGCCCACGGGCGGCCACCTGGTCCCCGCGAACGTGATCGCGGCCCGGCGCGCGACCCTCTCGACGCGGATCGCCGCGCACGTCTCGGCGCTGCACGTCGAGGAGGGCCAGCGCGTGAAGCAGGGGCAGCTCCTCGTGTCCCTCTCCGCCTCCGACCTGCGCGGGGCGCTCGCCGCGGCCGAGAGCGGCCACGCGGCGGCCGCCGCCCACGAGAAGCGCATCCGCGCCCTCGCCGCGGAGCGCGCGGCGACGCCCTCCGAGCTCGAGATGGCCGTCTCCCAGCGCGCCCAGGCCCAGGCGGCCCTCTCGTCCGCGCGCGCCAACCTGGAGTACGCCCAGATCCGCGCGCCGTTCGCCGGCACCATCCAGGCGCGCCGCGTCTCGGCGGGCGACATGGTCGGCCCCGGCCAGCCGCTCCTCGAGCTCGAGGGCGACACGCTGGAGCTCCAGGCGAGCCTCACGGAGTCGGAGGCGGCCGGGCTCGCGCTCGGGCGAGCGCTCCCGTTCGTCTCGGGGGACGCGAAGGGGCAGGCGGAGATCACCGCCCTCACGCCCGGCGGCGACCCGGTCTCGCACCGGCGCGGCGTTCGCGCGCGCGTGCGGAACGTCACCGGCGAGCTCCGCTCGGGCGCGTTCGCGCGCCTCGAGGTGCCGGGCGCGGCGGAGGGCGCGCACGGGGCGTGGGTGCCGCGGAGCGCGCTCGTCGAGCGGGGCGATCTCACCGGCGTGTTCGTGGCCGCGGGCGGCAAGGCCGAGCTGCGCTGGCTCTCGCTCGGCGAGGCGACCGGCGACGGCTTCTCGGTCCGCGCCGGGCTCCGGCCCGGCGAGACCGTGATCGACGCCCCGGGCCCGCTGCGCGACGGGGAGCCGGTGGAGGTGCAGCCGTGAAGGAGCAGGGCTACGGTCTCGCCGGGCGCCTCGCGCGCCCGTTCCTGCGGTCGAAGCTCACGCCGGTGATCGTCTTCGCGTCGATCCTGCTCGGCGTGCTCGCCGTGTCGCTCACGCCGCGCGAGGAGGAGCCGCAGATCATCGTCCCGATGGTCGACGTCATGGTGCCCTTCCCGGGCGCCACGCCCTCCGAGGTGGAGAGCCAGGTCGTCACGCCGCTCGAGCGCCGGCTGTGGGGCATCCCCGGCGTGGAGTACCTCTACAGCACGAGCCGGCCGAACGCCGGGTTCATCACCGTGCGGTTCAAGGTGAACGAGCCGCTCGAGCCGAGCCTCGTGAAGGTCCACCAGGAGCTCGGGGCGCACCCGGAGCTGCTCCCGCAGGGCACGATGCCGCCCGTCGTCCGGGCGCTCACCATCGACGACGTCCCGTTCCTCACCGTGACGCTGCACGCCCAGGAGGCGCTCCCGGCGGGCGAGCTGCGCAAGCTCGCCGAGCAGGTCGCCCGGGAGCTCTCCGACGTCGAGCGCACCGCGCAGGTGCGCGTGGAGGGCGGCGCGCGGCGCGTGGTGCGCATCGAGCCGGATCCGGCGAGGCTGCGCACGCTGTCCGTCTCCATCGGCGAGCTGCACCAGGCGCTCCAGTCCGCCCAGGCGCAGCTCCCCGCCGGAGCGCTCGTCGACGGCGGCGCCCGCGTCGAGATCGAGGCGCGCGGGTTCGCGCGGTCGGCGGAGGAGCTCCGGCGCGTCGTGGTCGCGGTGCGCGACGGACGGCCGCTCTACGTCGAGGACGTGGCCCGCGTGACGGACGGCCCCGAGCCCGAGCCCGCCGTGGTGCTCACCGCGTCCAAGGAGCGGCCCGGCTTCGAGCAGGCCGCGACGGTGGTGGTGGCGAAGCGGCCCGGGACGAACGCGACCGAGCTCGCGGAGCGGGTGGTCGCCAAGGTGGACGCGCTGCGCGGCGGGCTCATCCCCGCCGCCGTCGACGCGACGGTCACCCGGAACTACGGCGAGACGGCGGGGGAGAAGTCGAACGAGCTCATCGAGCACCTCCTCATCGCGACGCTCTCGGTCATCGCCCTCATCCTCCTCGCCATGGGCTGGCGCTCGGCGCTCGTCGTGGCGGTCGCGGTCCCGGTGACGCTCGCCCTGACGCTGCTCCTCACCTACCTGAACGGCTACACGCTGAACCGCGTCACGCTGTTCGCGCTCATCTTCTCGATCGGCATCCTGGTCGACGACGCCATCGTGGTGGTCGAGAACATCCACCGCCACATGTACCTGCCCGGCCCGCGCCGGAGCTTCGCGCAGACCGTGCTCGACGCGGTGGACGAGGTCGGGAACCCCACCATCCTCGCCACGGTGGCGGTGATCGCGGCCATCCTGCCGATGGCGATGGTCCGCGGGCTCATGGGCCCCTACATGCGGCCCATCCCGGTGGGCGCGAGCGTGGCGATGGTCTTCTCGCTCGTCATCGCCTTCGTCGTGAGCCCCTGGGCGGCGATGAAGATCTTCCGCAAGGAGGCGCACCTCCCGGACACCGACGCGAGCGGCCTCCACCCCTCGGATCCGGCGCGGGACGCGCCCGAGCCCGAGCGCGACCTGCCCTCGGCCAACCCGGAGACCGCGCCCGAGGGGCGGCTCGCGCGCGCCGATCGCCGCGTCGTGCGGTGGCTGCTCGGGACCGGGAGGGTCCGCGTCGGCTTCCTCGCCGCGGTCGCCGTGCTGCTCCTCGCGGCGACGGCGCTGCTCTTCACCGGCGCGGTGAAGGTGAAGATGCTCCCGTTCGACAACAAGCGGGAGTTCCAGGTCCAGCTCGATCTCCCCGCGGGCGCCGCCCGCGAGGAGTCCCTCGCCCTCGGCCAGCGGGTCGCCCGCCGGCTCCTCGCCGAGCGGGAGGTCGAGAGCGTGCAGCTCCACTCGGGCGTCGCCGCGCCGTTCACCTTCGTCGGCATGGTGCGGCACAGCTTCATGCGCGAGGCGCCGGAGCAGGTGGACCTGCAGGTGAACCTCGTGCCGAAGGGTGAGCGCGACGCCTCGAGCCACGCCATCGCGGTGCGGGTGCGGCCCGAGATCGAGGCCCTCGCGAGGTCGCGCGACGCGCGCGTGAAGGTGGTCGAGATCCCGCCCGGTCCGCCGGTGCTCGCCACCATGGTGGCCGAGGTCTACGGCCCGAGCGCGGCGACCCGCGACCGGATCGCCGGCGAGGTGCGCGAGGCGTTCCGCGCGGTGCCCGGCGTGGTGGACGTGGACTCGACGCTCAACCCCACGGCCCCCAAGCTCGTCGTGGCGGTGGATCGGGAGAAGGCGGCGCTCCACGGGGTCGCGCCCGCGCACGTCGTGCAGACGCTCGCGGCGGCGGGCTACGGGGCGCCGCTCGGCGCGTTCCACGTCGAGCGCGGCGCGGCGCAGGTGCCGCTCGTCCTCCAGCTCGCGCCGGCGCAGCGCTCCCGGCTCGACACCCTCCTCGCGCTCACCGTCCCGGGCGCGCGCGGTCAGGTGCCGCTCTCCGAGCTCGTCCGCGTCGAGCGGACCCGCGAGGCGCCCGAGATCCAGCACAAGAACCTGATGCCGGTCTCCTACGTCACGGCCGACCTGGCCGGAGAGATCGAGAGCCCGCTCTACGCGCTCCTCGCCCTCGACGAGAAGCTCGAAGGCCTCCGCGGCGATCGCGGCGAGCCGGTCGCGCGCTACGGCCTCGCCCACCCGGCCAACACCGAGTCGCCTGCGATCAAGTGGGACGGGGAGTGGCACATCACGCTCGAGGTCTTCCGCGACCTCGGCCTCGCCTTCGCGGCGGTGATGCTGCTCATCTACGTGCTCATGGTCGGCTGGTTCCAGAGCTTCACGATGCCGATCGTGATCCTCGTGCCGATCCCGCTGTCGCTCGTCGGGATCCTGCCGGCGCACGCGCTCGGCGGGACCTTCTTCACGGCGACGAGCATGATCGGCTTCATCGCCGGGGCGGGGATCGTCGTGCGGAACAGCATCATCCTCGTGGACTTCGCGGAGCTGAAGCTGCGCGAGGGGATGCCGCTCGCGGCGGCGGTGGAGGAGGCGGTGCTCGTCCGCTTCCGCCCCATGGCGCTCACGGCGCTCGCCGTGATCGTCGGCAGCGCGGTGATGCTCGCGGACCCCATCTTCCAGGGGCTCGCGGTGGCGCTCATGGCCGGCGCGGTCGCGGCGACCCTGCTCTCGCGCTACGCGGTCCCGGTCCTCTACTACATGCTCGCCCGGCACGGGCGCGCCGCCGAGCTGCAGCGCGAGGGCGCCCGGGGCCGCACCGTCGAGGAGGAGGAGCGCCGGCCCTCGCCGCCGCTCGAGGCGGCGCTCGCGACCGGCACCGACGTGTATTGACGGAGCGCCGGGCGCCGCAGGCGCGCCCCCCGCTCGCGCCGACCAGCCGGCGCTGGCGGGGGGTGCGCTGCTTCTACTCTTCCTCGACCTTGTCCTCCACCCAGCTCATCGCGGCGAGCGCCCGGGGCCAGCCGATGGTGGTGATGGCGAGCCGGACCACGTGGGCGAGGTCCTCGCGCGAGCAGCCGCCCGCGGTCGCGAACCGGACGGCGGAGTGGACGCCGCCCTCCGTGCCGAGGCCCACCGCGATCCCGAGCTTCACGAGGCGGCGCTCGCGCTCCGAGAGCGGCCCGCTCTCGTGGAGTCGCCGGCCCAGCTCCTCGAACGCGGCGTAGACGTCGGGGTGCGAGCTCTTGAAGCGGAGGAAGTTCTCGGGGAGCTTCTGGGCCATCGGTCACCTCGCGGGTCGGAGTTCGCGCCTTCGTACAACGATGTGGACGCCGCCTGCGCGCGGGCGCAGGCGGAAGCCCCGGAAGGGCGGCCCTCCCCGTCCGCTCGGCCGAGCCGCCGAGCGGCGCGCTCCACCGTCCCCCGGGTCTCGCAGCCCGTCAGACGGCGCGACCGGCGTGGCGACGACTGCGCGATAATCGACACGAATGACGGCTCGCCTCTTCCGCTGCATCGCCGGCGCGGTCCTCGTGACCCTCGCGGGCGCGGCGCTCGCCGACGCGGCGCCCGCGCCGGTCCTCGTCTTCGGCGGCGACCGCGACTACCCGCCTTACGAGTTCATCGACGAGCACGGGAATCCCGCCGGGTACAACGTCGACCTGACCCGCGCCATCGCCGAGGTGATGGGGCTCCGGGTCGAGGTCCGGCTCGGCGGCTGGTCGGAGATGCGACAGGCGCTCGACGAAGGTCGCATCGACGCGCTGCAGGGGATGTCGTGGTCGGAGGAGCGGGCGCGGCGGCTCGCGCTCTCCCCGCCGCACACCCTCGTGAACCACGCCATCTTCGCGCGCAAGGGGACTCCTCCGGTGGGGTCGCTCGAGGAGCTGCGCGGCCACGCCGTCGCCGTCCACCGCGCGGGCATCATGGACGAGCACCTCACCGCGCTCGGGCTCGGCGACACCTTGCTCCGCACCGACACCCCCGCCGACGCGCTCCGGCTGCTCGCCTCGGGCCAGGGGGAGTACGCGGTGGTGGCCGCGCTGCCCGGGACGTACATCACGCGGCAGCTCCGGCTCACCAACGTCGTCCCGGTCGCTCGGAACGTCGCCGCGCACCGCTACGGCTACGCGGTCCGGAAGGACGACGCGGCGCTCCTCGCCCGCATCGAGGAGGGGCTCGCCATCCTGAAGCAGACCGGCCGCTACGATCAGATCCGGGAGCGGTGGCTGGGCGTGCTCGAGCCGGGCGTCACCTGGTGGACGTTCGTGAAGTACGGCGCGGTCGTCTTCGTGCCGCTGCTCCTGGTGCTCGGCGGCACGGTGCTGTGGTCGCGCTCGCTGCAGCGCGAGGTCGCAGCCCGGACCGCGTCGCTCGCGCGCGAGATCGGCGAGCGCGAGCGCGCCATGGAGCTCCTGCGCGACAACCAGGCCCAGCTCGTCCAGGCCGACAAGATGGCGGCGCTCGGCGTGCTCGTCTCCGGCGTCGCGCACGAGGTGAACAACCCGAACGGCTACATCCTGCTCAACATGCCCGTGCTGAAGGACGTCTACCTCGACGCGCTCGAGCTCTTCGAGCGGCGCTTCCAGGAGGAGGGCGACTTCATGCTGGCGGGGCTCCGCTACTCGCAGATGCGCGAGGAGCTGCCGGGCATGCTCGACGAGATGCTCGAGGGGGCGCGGCGCATCAAGCGGATCGTGGAGGACCTGAAAGACTTCGCGCGACGCGAGGACGCGCCCCGCCTCGAGCCGGTGGACCTCAACGCGATCGTGCGCGCCGCGGTGCGGCTCCTCGACGCTCGGATCCGGAAGGCCACCCGCCGCTTCGAGCTGACGCTCGCCGATCCGCTCCCGCGCGTGCGCGGCAACGCCCAGCGGATCGAGCAGGTGGTGGTGAACCTCGTCCTGAACGCCTGCGAAGCGTTGCCCGCCCCCGACCGCGCCATCCGCGTGAACACGGAG
This sequence comes from Anaeromyxobacter sp. SG64, assembly GCF_022690745.1. Taxonomy (NCBI): domain Bacteria; kingdom Pseudomonadati; phylum Myxococcota; class Myxococcia; order Myxococcales; family Anaeromyxobacteraceae; genus Anaeromyxobacter; species Anaeromyxobacter sp. SG64. Next base: position 6,815 of record NZ_JALCZB010000053.1, read on the forward strand.
CACGACCGCGCCGCGGGCGTGGCGCGCGTCACGGTCCAGGACGAGGGGGTGGGGATCCCGCCCGAGCACCGCTCCCGCCTCACCGACCCCTTCTTCACCACCAAGCGCGAGCAGGGCGGGACCGGGCTCGGGCTCTCGGTGTCCGCCGCCATCGTGAAGGAGCACGGGGGCGCGCTGGAGTTCCGGTCGCCTCCCGGCGGGGGGACGGCCGTGGTGGTCACCTTGCCCGTCGTCCCCGAGGAGCGCGCCGCATGACCACCGGCACCTATCCGTCCTTTCCCATCCTCGCGGTGGACGACGAGCCGGCCTGGCTCCGCTCGCTCCGCGTCGCGCTCGGCCGCGCGGGCATCGATCACGTCGAGACGTGCCAGGACGCGCGCGAGGTGCCGGGCCTGCTCGCCGCGCGGCCGTTCGGCCTCGTCCTGCTCGACCTCAACATGCCGCACGTCTCGGGCGAGGATCTGCTCGCGCGCATCGCCGCCGATCACCCGGAGGTGATGGTCATCGTGATCAGCGGGATGAACCAGGTCGAGACGGCGGTGCGGTGCGTGAAGGCCGGCGCGTTCGAGTACTTCGTGAAGACGGAGGAGGAGGATCGACTCGTCGGCGGGGTCCTGCGCGCGGTGCGGATGCTGGAGCTGGAGGGCGAGAACCGCGAGATGGCGAGCCGGGTCCTCTCCGGCGGGCCGAAGCACCCCGAGGCGTTCGAGGCCATCGTGACCAGAGACCGCGCCATGCACGCGGTGTTCGCCTACGTCGAGGCCGTGGCGCGGAGCCCGCGACCGCTGCTCGTGCAGGGCGAGAGCGGCGTGGGCAAGGAGCTCGTCGCGCGCGCCGCGCACGCGCTCTCCGGTCGACCCGGTCCCATGGTGGCGGTGAACGCCGCAGGGCTCGACGACGCCATCTTCGCCGACACCCTCTTCGGGCACGCCCGCGGCGCGTTCACCGGCGCGGACCAGGCGCGGCCGGGGATGATCGAGGCCGCGGCGGATGGGACGCTCTTCCTCGACGAGATCGGCGACCTCGCCGTCGCCTCGCAGGTGAAGCTGCTCCGGCTGGTGCAGGAGGGCGAGTACTTCCCGCTGGGCAGCGATCGCCCCAAGCGCCTCCGGGCGCGCCTGATCGTCGCGACGCACCACGACCTCGCGGCGAAGCAGGACTCCGGCGCCTTCCGCCGCGACCTGTACTACCGGCTCGCCACGCACCAGGTCCGGATCCCGCCGCTTCGCGAGCGCAAGGGCGACGTGCCCCTGCTGCTCGAGCACTTCCTCGCGGAATCCGCGCGCGAGCTCGGACTCAAGAAGCCCACCGCGCCGCGCGAGCTCCCGATCCTGCTCTCCACCTACGCCTTCCCGGGCAACATCCGGGAGCTGAAGGCGATGACCTACGACGCGGTCAGCCTTCACCCCGGGCGAATCCTGTCCATGGAGACGTTCCTCCGGGCGATGGAGCGCGGCGGCGGCCCGGCGCCTGCGCGCGTCGCGGCGCAGGGGGAGCATCCGTTCGCAGGCGTCGACCCGCTGCCGACCATCCACGACGCCGTCGACCTGCTCGTGCGGGAGGCCGTCTCCCGCAGCGGAGGCAACCAGACGATCGCTGCGCGCCTCCTCGGCATCACTCAATCCGCGCTGTCGAGGCGCCTCAAGGCAGCACGAGGCGGATAGCGCCCCCGCGAATGGGCATGCGCCGGCGTATGGTCGTGCGCCCGCGCATCGCGCGCGCAACCGGGCGAGATCACGGAACGTCTCTGGGCCGTCGGCGCCGCAGGCATGAGCGGGCGCATGACCATTCACGAACCCGCCGGCGAAGAAGCCCCGGCGTTTCGGGCGGTTGCGCGCGGCGGCCGTCCGGCACCGCGCGTGCTCTCGCTTCCCTCGGGCCGGCGCGAGAGCCGGCCCGAGGGAGACCCCATGACGATCTTCTGGATCCAGTTCGCGCTCGTGCTCGGCGCCATCCTGCTCGGCATCCGCAAGGGTGGCGTCGCGCTCGGGATGATCGGCGGCCTCGGCGTGGCCGTGCTCGTGTTCCTGTTCCGGGCGGCGCCTTCCGAGCCGCCCGTCGCGGTGATGCTCATCATCCTCGCCGTCGTGACCGCGTCGGCGACGCTGCAGGTCGCGGGCGGCCTGGACTACCTCGTCCAGATGGCCGAGCGGCTCCTGCGCGCCCACCCGAAGTACGTGACCCTGCTCGCGCCGCTCTGCACGTTCGTTCTCACCATGTGCGTCGGGACCGGGCACGCCGTCTACGCGCTCCTGCCCGTCATCTCCGACGTGGCGGTGCGCACGAAGACCCGGCCCGAGCGCCCCATGGCCGTCTCCAGCGTCGCCGCCCAGATGGGCATCACCGCGAGCCCCGTCGCGGCGGCGGTGACCACGTTCCTCGGCTACTCGGCGAAGATGGGCACGCCGGTCACCATCTACGACATCCTCAAGATCACCATCCCGGCCGGCATCGTCGGGGTGATCGCTGCGTCGCTCTGGAGTCTCAACCGCGGGAAGGACCTCTACCAGGACCCGGAGTTCCTCGCGAAGCTCGACAGCCCCGCGTTCAGGGAGTCCCTCGACGTCTCCGTGACGACGCTCGGGAAGGAGCTGCCCAGGACCGCGAAGCTCTCGGTCGCGCTCTTCTTCGGCGGCGTGCTGTTCATCGTGCTGCTCGCGCTGCGCGACACCGCCGCGAGCGCCGGGCTCGCGCTGCCGCAGATCGTCCCGCTCGTGGGCGGAAAGCCCGTCCCCATGACGACGATCGTGCAGGTCGTCATGCTCGCCTTCGGCGCGATCATCCTGTTCGCGACGAACGTGAAGGCAGCGGACATCGCGAAGTCCTCCGTGTTCACCGCGGGCATGGTCGCCGTCGTGTCGATCTTCGGCATCGCGTGGATGAGCGACACGTTCGTCTCGGCGAACAAGTCGCTCCTCGTCTCGAAGATCGGCGACATGGTCCAGTTCGCGCCGTGGACCTTCGCGCTCGCGATGTTCTGCGTGTCCGCGTTCGTGAAGAGCCAGGCCGCGACGCTCACGGTGATGATCCCGTTCGGCATGGCGCTGAAGCTGCCGGCGACGCTGATGCTCGGCCTGCTGCCCGCGAGCTACGCGTACTTCTTCTTCGCGTTCTACCCGAGCGACATCGCCGCCATGAACATGGACCGGACCGGGACCACGCGCATCGGGAAGTACCTGCTCAACCACAGCTTCATGATGCCGGGCCTCATCGGCGTGTCGGTCTCGACGTTCGTCTCGTACGGGCTCTCGAAGATCGCGTTCTAGTGCTCCGTGCGCCCCGTCACCCGGTCTCCACGCGCCGTCCGGTCGCCCGGTCGAACCGGTGCACCCGCCGCGGGTCGAACGCGAGCCGCACCGGCGCGCCGGGGGCGGCCTCGAACCCGGCGTCGCAGCGCGCGACGAGCCGCGCGCCGGCGCGCTCCACCGTCACCCACGTCTCGGAGCCCATCGGCTCGACGAGCCAGACCTGCGCCTCGAGGCCGCCCGCCGCGGCGTCTCGAGAGACCCGCAGGTCCTCGGGCCGGAGCGCCACGTCGGCCGGGCCGGCCGGGAGCCCGAGCACCTCCGGCGCGACGAGGTTCACGGGCGGCGTCCCGACGAAGCGCGCCACGAAGGCCGTCGCGGGCGCGCCGTAGATCTCGCGCGGCGTCCCGAGCTGCTCGAGCGCGCCGTCTCGGAGCACCGCGATGCGGTCGGCGAGCGTCATCGCCTCGGCCTGGTCGTGCGTGACGTACACGAACGTCGCGCCGAGCCGCTCGTGCAGCTTCTTCAGCTCGGCGCGGACGCCGAGGCGCAGGGCGGCGTCGAGGTTCGAGAGCGGCTCGTCGAGCAGGAAGACCTTCGGGCGGCGGACGAGCGCCCGGCCGAGCGCGACGCGCTGCCGCTGCCCGCCGGAGAGCGCGCCGGGGCGGCGGTCGAGCAGCGGCGCGAGGCCGAGCAGCGCCGCGACCTCCTCCACGCGCGCCGCGATCTCGCGGCGCGGGCGGCCGGCCACCGCGAGCGGGAAGGCGAGGTTCCGGCGCACCGTCATGTGCGGGTAGAGCGCGTAGCTCTGGAAGACCATCGCGACGTCGCGCTCGCGCGGGGAGAGGTCGTTGACCACGCGCCCGTCGATCCGGACGACGCCGGCGTCCGGCGCCTCCAGGCCGGCGACGAGCGACAGGAGGGTGGACTTTCCGCAGCCCGAGGGACCGACCACCGCGACGAGCTCCCCGTCCCCCACGGAGAGGCTCACGCCGCGCAGCGCCGGGACGGCGCCGTAGGACTTCGCGAGCGACTCGAGCTCGAGGCGCGCGGCCACGCTCACCCCTTCACCGCGCCGGCCGTGAGCCCCGCCACCACCCGCCGCTGGAACAGGACCGCGATGGCCACGACCGGCGCCGTGGCGAGCGTGGACGCCGCCGCGAGGACGACGAAGGGATCGCGGAACTCCCCGCCGAAGAGCGCGAGCGCGACCGGCACGGTGCGGCGCGAGGGGGAGGTGAGGAACGTCACGGCGTAGAGGAGCTCGTTCCAGGCGAACACGAAGACGAGGAGCCCCGCCGTGGCGAGCCCTGGCGCGGCGAGCGGGAGGAGCACCCGCCGGAACGCGCCGAGCGGCGTGCACCCGTCCACGCGCGCGGCGCGGTAGAGCTCGACTGGCAGGGCGCGGAAGGTCCCCGTGAGGAGCCACAGCGCGAGGGGCACGGAGAAGCTCGTGTACGGGGCGACGAGCCCGGGGAGCGTGTCGAGGAGCCGCGCCGCCCGGAGCGCGGTGTAGAGCGGCGCCGCCGTGGCGATGGGCGGGAACATGGAGATGGCGAGCGCGCCGCCCAGGAGCGCCCGGCCGCCGCGCACGCCGAGCCGCGCGACGGCGAACGCCGCCGGGGCGGCGAGCGCGAGGGCGAGCGCCGCGGTGGCGCCGCTCACGAGGAGCGAGTTCAGGACCGCGCGCGCGAGGCCGCCGCCGGAGAGCGCGGCGGCGTGGTTCTCGAGGGTGAGGTGCGAGGGGAGCGGCCGCGCGAGCTCCGCGTCGGGCCAGAAGGAGGTGAGCGCGAGCCAGCCGAGCGGCAGGAGGAAGAACGCGAGGTAGGGGAGGGCGATCGTCCACGCGGAGCGCGGGCTCATGGCGGCGCCTCCCCCGGGCTCCGCTCGCCGAGGGCGGAGAGCCACGCGAGGCCGATCGCCACCACGCCCAGGAACGTGACGAGCGAGATCGCCGCGCCGAGCCCGAAGCTGCCCGCGCGGAGGAGCGTCCGGTACGCGTAGAGCGAGAGCGGCTCGGTCGTGTGGCCGGGCCCGCCCTCGGTGAGGACGAAGACGACGTCGAACACGCGGAAGGCGTCGAGGCTGCGGAACAGCAGGGCGAGCAGGAGCGCGGGGCGCAGGAGCGGCAGCGTGATCGAGCGGAAGACGCGGAGCGCGGACGCGCCGTCCACCCGCGCCGCGCGGGCGAGATCCTCCGGGATCGCCTGGAGGCCGGCGAGCAGGAGGAGCGCGACGAAGGGGGTCGTCTTCCAGACGTCAACGAAGATCGCGGCGTGCAGCGCGAGGCGCGGCCGCGTGAGCACCGCCCCCGCGCCGTCGGGCCAGAGCCTGGCGAGGAGCCCCAGGTCCGGCTGGAGGAGGAGCGCCCAGAGCTTCGCCGCGACGACCGTGGGGAGGATCCACGGGACGAGCACCGCCGCGCGGAGCGCGCCGCGGCCCCGCCCCGCGTGGTGGAGCGCGAGCGCCAGCGGAAGCGCGAGCAGGAGCTCGAGGCCGACCGCGACCGCGGTGAAGTACGCGGTGTTGGCGAGCGCGCCGAGGAAGCGCGCGTCGTGCGCGAGCGCGCGGTAGTTCGAGAGCCCGACGAAGTGGTCCTCGCCGAGCACCGGGACGCGGTGCCGGAGGGAGAGCCAGGCCGTGGCGAGGAGCGGCCCGAGCGCGACGAGCGCGAGCGCCGCCCCCGCGGGCGCCACGAGCGCCGCGCCCACGCGCCGCTCCCCGCGCGCGCTCACCGCGCCACCCCGGCGATGGCGTCCGCCTGCGCCTGCGCGCGGGCGAGCGCCTCCGCGGGCGAGCGCAACCCCGAGACCGCCGCGGAGAGCTCCCCCTGCAGCGCGTCGCCGGCGAGCATGTAGTAGGGCGTGACCGGGCGCGCGCGCGCGGCCTCGACGCGCGGGAGCAGCGCGGCGATGAACGGCGCCGCCGCGCGGATGCGCGGATCCTCGTACGAGGCGCGCCGCGCGGGGTTCCGGCCGTAGGCGATGGCGAGGACGGCGTTCGCGTCGGGCGAGGTGAGGTGCGCGACGAGCCGGGCCGCCGCGGCGCGGCGCGCCGCCGGCGCGCGCGAGGAGATCCCGAGCTGCCAGCCCCCGAGGGCGCCGGGGGCGGGCCCCTCCGCGCCCGGGAGGGACGCGACCCCGACCCGTCCGCGGACCGGCGAGGCGGGATCCTGCAGGAGCGGCCACGCGTAGGGCCAGTTGCGCATGAACACGGCGCGGCCCTCCTGGAAGGCCCGCCGCGCGTCCTCCTCCGCGGCGGTCACCACCGACCTCGGGGAGAGCCCGTCCGCGACGAGCCCGCGCAGGTGATCCAGCGCCTCGCGCGCGGCGGGCGAGTCGAGCCGCAGCCGCTCGCCGTCGAGCGCCGTGCCGCCGTACCCCCACAGCGCCTCGAAGAAGTTGCAGGAGAGCCCCTCGTACTGCCGTCCCTGCCACAGGTAGCCCGCGATCCCGGGCGCCTCCGCCTGCGCGGCGCGGATCGCGGCCGCGAGGGCGGCGTAGGTGCGGGGCGGCTCCGGGACGAGGTCGGTGCGGTAGTAGAGGAGCCCCACGTCCACGTACCACGGCACCGCGTACGTCCGGCCGCCCTGGACGACGGCGCCCGCAGGACCGGCGAGGAACTCCTCCCGCACGCGCGCGGGCGGGAACGCGTCGGAGAGATCGGCGAGCCACCCGGCCCGCGCGAGCTCGGCCACCCAGACCACGTCGAGGACGAGCACGTCCACGTCCTCGCCGCCCGCGCCGAGCGAGGTGACGAGGAGCTGGTGGGCCAGATCGGCCGCGTTGGGGAGGGCCTGCAGCTCGACCTCCACGCCGCTCTCGCGCTCGAAGGCCGCGACGAGCGCGCGGAACGGAGCCGGGTCGGGGCCGAGCGGCTGGTAGCGCAGGACGAGGCGCTGCGCCCCGCGGGCGTCCCCCTCGTGCGACCGGCACCCCGCGGCCAGGGCGGCGCAGAGGAGGACCGGGACGAGGGCGCGGGGAGACGGCCTCACGCGGGGAGCGTAACGGGGGTGGGCGCTTCGGGCGGAGCATCCCGCGGGTGCGGCCCGGGTCGGGGGGTCGGTGCACGCCCCCGGACCAGGATCCCGCTCCGCACCGCGATCTCGAGAGCGAAGCCCGCGAGGCTCGAGGGCGCGGGCCGGGACGCGCGCTCCAGCGGGGGCAGGGCGGGGCGCTCGCCGCGAGCCCTGGGGGCCGAGTCGGGACCGCGGTCACCCGAGCGCGCCGACGACCACCTTCCACTCGCGGACGCGCCACGAGGTGACGAGCCCGTTCCGGACGTAGGGGTCGGCCCGCGCGAACGCCTCCGCGCTCTCGGGGCCGTCGCCCCGGAACACGAGCAGCGCGCCCTCGGGCGGATCGAACGCACCCGCGAGGACGAGCTTGCCCTCGCGGTGCGCCTGCTCCGCGAGCGCGAGGTGCTCCGGGCGGTGGGGCGCGCGCCGCGCGAGGTAGTCGGGGATGGTGTCGTAGACGAGCGCGTAGAGCGGCATGGGCACCTCCGGTGTCAGGGGTTGAGGAGCGACGTCGTCCAGCCTCGGTCGTAGCGCGTGAACAGGGTCCTGTGGTGGAGCCGGCCGTCGGCGCTGACCCAGAACTCGATCCGATCGGGTCGCAGCAGGTAGCCCCCCCAGAACGGCGGACGCGGGACGTCGGCGCCGGCGAAGCGCGCCTCGGCGGCCCGGGCCGCCTCCTCGAGGACCGCGCGCGACGCGAGCGGCTGGCTCTGACGGGAGGCCCACGCGCCGAGCTGGCTCGCCCGCGGGCGCGTGGCGAAGTAGGCGTCCGAGGCGGCGTCGTCGAGGAGCGCCACCTCCCCCTCGGCGCGCACCTGCTCGCCGATGGCCGGCCAGTGGAAGCAGAGCGCCGCGCGCGGATTGACCGCGAGCTCTCGCCCCTTGCGGCTCTCCCGGTTCGTGAAGAACGCGAACCCCTCCGCGCCGACCTCCTTCACGAGGACGATCCGGACCGAAGGCCTCCCGCTCGCGTCGGCGGTGGCGAGGGCCGCCGCGGTGGGGTCGGCGCTCGAGGCGCCTGCGGCCCGGGCGAGGGCCGCGTGGAAGCGGGCGATGGGGTCGAGCGGATCGGGCATCGCGCGGGAGCATAACCGGGCGCGGGCGAGCGCGACGGGTGGAGGACCGCGACCTCGACCTCGACCCGGGTGCGACCTCGACCCGCCCCCGACCCCGATCCCCTTACGCCGCATCCCCTTGCGCCTGCGCCCATCCTCCGCCAATTAGACGGCCGTGCCCGCCTCCTCCCTCGACCGCGCGACCGCTCGCCCGGGCCCCCATCGCCGCTGGCTCCTGCTCGTCCTCGGCTGGACCTGCTTCGTCCTGGGGGTCGTCGGAGCGGTGCTCCCGCTCGTCCCGACCACGCCCTTCATGCTCGTGGCGCTGTGGGCGTTCTCGTCGAGCTCGGAGCGGTTTCACCGCTGGCTCTACCACCACCGCGTGTTCGGGCCTCCCCTGCAGCGCTGGCAGCGGGAGCGGGCCCTCCCGCTCTGGGTGAAGCTCGTCGCGGCGGGCTCGATGGCCGCGAGCCTCGTGTACGCCACGTTCGCCCTGAGCGTCCCCGGGTACGCGCTCGCCGCGATGGCGGCGGTGATGCTCGCGGGCCTCGTCTTCGTCGCGCGGATCCCGAGTCGGGCCGCGCGAGGTCCCACTCGATGAACGGCGTGGAGGAGAACATGGACGTGCGCTTCGAGGAGGCAGAGGCGGCGGATCTTCCTCAGCTCCGCGCGCTCCTCGCGCAGGCGAACCTCCCCGAGGCGGACGTTGGCGCCTCGAACCAGGTCTTCCTCGTGGCGCGTGCGCCGGGCGGCGCGCTCGTGGGTTGCGTCGCGCTCGAGCGCTACGGGGACGACGTCCTCCTCCGCTCCCTCGCGGTCGTACCGTCGCGTCGGGGAGAGGGCCTCGGCGTGGCGCTGCACGCGCGCGCGCTCGAGCGGGCGCGCAAGCTCGGCGCCCGGACCGTGTACCTGCTCACCACCACCGCCGAGGGGCTGTTCGCCCGCGCCGGCTACGCGCGCATCGAGAGGAGCGCGGTCCCGGCGGAGGTCCGGGCGAGCCCGGAGTTCGACGCGCTCTGCCCGGCGAGCGCGGTCTGCATGATCCGGCGCCTCGGCTGACCGCCGGACCGCCTTCTAGCGGTGGGGCGCAGGCGGCGGGGCGGGGACGGGCTGGGCGGCGGGCGTCGCCGGTCCGCCGATCTGCGTGAGCCCCGTGAACGTCCCGTCCGGCCTGTCGGCGACGTCCGCCTCGAGGCGCAGCTCCGTCACCGAGCCGCCCGAGAGCGCCACCTCGCCGTTCGCCACGAGGTCCGCCAGCCGGAACGCGACGAGGCCGACGTCGGTCATCCGGCCGCCGCCCTCGTCGGTCACCACCCGCAGCGAGATCGTCCGTTCGTCGTACGCGTTCGCCGCGACGACGACGCTGCCCTCGAGGAGTGCGTAGACGCCGCGCCGCGGCGCGCTCTGGAAGGCGCGGCCGTCGGGCAGCGCGAGGGTCACGACGAGGTTCGGCTGGTTGGCGTGCGGGATGCGGCGCGCGAGGTCGAGCGCCACGCCCGTCGGCGACTGGGCGCTACCCTCCGTGTGCTTCGCGAGGCGCGTCAGCGCCCGGTCGAGCTCGAGGCTGCGGCTGCCCGCCCAGGGCCAGCCGTCCGGCCGCGTGGGGCGGACGAGGACGGACCGGAGCCGCACCGCGTAGGGGCGCACCTTGACGCGGTCGAGCTCGGCGAGGGCGATGCCGCCGTCGGCCTCGAGCGCCGCCGCCTCGGCGAACGCCCGCTCGGCGCCGGAGAAGTCGCGCCGCCGGAGCGCCTCGTCGCCCTGGGCGAGGAGCCCGGCGCAGCGCGCGCGGGGCTGGGCGCGGCCGTTCGGGCGCAGCTTCAGGGCGGCGTCGTAGCTCGCCTTCGCCTCCGCGAAGCGACGCTTCGCGAGGAGCGCGTCGCCCTCGGCCGCGTACCGCTCGGACTCCGCGTCCTTCCAGCGCTCGTGCTCGGCGCGGACCGCGTCGAGCCGGGGGGTGACGCTCGCGTCGACCCGCGCCGCGCGCGTGAGGAGCTCGATGGCCTCGGGGAACTGACGGGCCGCGCGGTGGCGCTCCGCCGCGTCGACCGCGCCACGCACCACGCCCGGCTCCACCCGCCGGGCCTCCGCCGCGACGCCCGGGTCGTCGGTCGCCGCGCGCGCGCCTTCCAAGAGCTGCAGCGCCGTGGCCCAGTCGCGCCCGCTCGCCGACTCCTGCGCGCGCCGGAGCCGGAGGTAGCCCACCTCTCGGCCGGAGTCGCGCCGCAGGGTCGCGAGCGCCGCGCTCGTCGGCTCCAGCGCGAGCGCGTAGTCGGACTCGGAGAACGCGCACTCCCAGTCGCGCGCCGCGACGCACGCCTGCGCCCGCCTCGTCGCGTCCTCCAGCGCGGCCGCGCGCGCCTGCCGGTACTTGTCCTGCAGCTCCTTCTTGGACGGATCCTTGCGCACCGCCGCCGCGTACTCGCGCTCGGCGGTCTTCCAGTCGCCGAGCGCGGCGGCGCGGTCGCCGGACTTCTCGTGCGCGGCGCACGCGAGCGCGACGGCCAGGGCCAGGGCGAGGAGCGACAGCGAGCGGCGCGTCATGCGGGGATCTCCGGGGCGCCGGCCGGGCGGCCGGGCGAGCCCACGCTACGGGGAAGCCGCCTCGCTGGGCAAGTCCGCGACCGGCGTGACGTCCGCGCCGCCGCGGCGCGTCGGGATATCGTGGGCGAAGCGGGACCACCGCTGCGCACCGTCCCTCACAGCGGCCCTCGATCTTCGCGCCTCCGGGTCAGACCCAGTCGCGCGGCGTGCGGAGCACCTCGAGGAGCGCCGCCTCGCGGCTGCCCGGGGCGGGCTCGTGGCCGTACACCCAGCGGACGCGCGGCGGCAGCGACATCAGGATCGACTCGGTGCGCCCGCCGGTCTCGAGCCCGAACACCGTCCCGCGGTCGAGCACGAGGTTGAACTCCACGTAGCGTCCGCGGCGGATCTCCTGCCAGCGCCGCTCCTCCTCGCCGTACGGCTCCGCGCGGCGCCGCTCGACGATGGGCACGTAGGCCGCCAGGAAGTCGGACGCGACGTCCTTCGCGAAGGCGAGGTCCCGCTCGAGCGGGCCCCCCGTGTCCTCGAAGAAGATCCCGCCCACGCCGCGGTGCTCCCCGCGGTGGCGCAGGTGGAAGTAGGCGTCCGCGGCGCGCTTGAGCCGCGCGTGGCTCCCCGCCGCGTGCCGCTCGCAGGCCTCGCGCATCACGCGGTGGAAGTGGACGCAGTCCTCGTCGAACAGGTAGTAGGGCGTGAGGTCCGCCCCCCCGCCGAACCAGCCTGCCTCCCCGCGGCGGATCATCCGCACGTTCATGTGCGCGGTCGGCACCATCGGGCTCTGCGGGTGGATGACGACGGACAGCCCGGTCGCGGCGAACGCGACGCCCTCGCCTCCCACCCTGCGGGCGAAGTCGGGGGAGAGCGCGCCGTGCACGTCCGAGAAGCTCACCCCCGCCTTCTCGAAGACGGCGCCGTCCTGGAGCACGCGGGAGATCCCGCCGCCGCCGCCCGGCCGCGCCCACGCGTCCTCGCGAAAGCGCGCCGCGCCGTCCACGCGCTCGAGCTCGCGGCAGAGGGCGTCCTGGGTGGCACGCGTGAACGCGACCATGTCGGCGTAGAGGCGGTCGAGCGCTTCGGGCGGGGCGGGCGTGGGCACGGCGACGAGATGCCGCGCGGACCCGCGCGGTGCCACCTCCCGGCGGGGGCGGGGACGCACGCACCGTCTCGTGCCTTGATGTCGCGAGGCGCGTCCGTGAAAGGGAGCGCGGGGCGGGGGATGCGGGATCGGGTGAACCGGGTGTTCGGCGCCGCGAGCGCGCTCCTCGACCGTTCGCACCGGCCGCGCGCCATCGAGGCGGCGCTCCTCCTCGCCGTCGCCGGCGCGGCGGTCGGGCTCGTGCGGCTCGGCCACCTGGCCGGTGGCGGGCTCCGCGCCGCCGTCGAGATCGACCTCTCCGTCGCGGCGCTCCCGCGCTACGCGCTCTACTCCCTGCTCCGCGGCGTCGCCGCCTATGCGCTCTCCCTCGTCTTCTCCATCGGCTACGGGTACTGGGCCGCGAAGGATCGCCGCGCGGAGCGCGTCCTCGTCCCGCTCCTCGACGTGCTCCAGAGCATCCCGGTCCTCGGCTTCATGCCCGGGCTCGTCCTCGCGCTCGTCGCCGCGTTCCCGCGCTCGCGCGTGGGCCTCGAGCTCGCGGCGATCCTCATGATCTTCACGGGCCAGGCCTGGAACATGACGTTCAGCTTCTACCGCGCGGTGAGGAGCGTGCCGAAGGAGCTCGCCGAGGTCGCCGCCTGGGGGCGCTTCTCGGCGTGGCGGCGCTTCCGCGCGCTCGAGCTGCCGGCGGCCGCCATCGGGCTCGTCTGGAACAGCATGATGAGCATGGCGGGCGGCTGGTTCTTCCTCATGGTGAGCGAGGCGTTCGTGCTCGGCGACCGGGACTTCCGCCTCCCCGGGATCGGCGCGTACATGAGCGTCGCCGTTCAGCGCGGGGACGGCGGCGCCATGATCGCGAGCGTCGTCGCCATGGCGCTCCTCGTCGTCCTGCTCGACCAGCTCGTGTGGCGGCCGCTCGTCGCGTGGTCGGAGCGCTTCCGGCTGGACGAGGGCGGCGCCGCCCTGCCGGCGCGTTCCTGGGTGTACGACCTCCTGCGCCGCTCGCGGCTCGCCGCCGCCCTCCGTCGCCGGCGACGCCCTCCTCGCCCGCCCCGCCGCGCACCGCGCGCGGTCGCCGCGGCGCTGCCGCTCGTCTCCCCGGCGCTGTTCCTCCTCCTGCTCGGCGTCCTCGCGGTGGGCGGGCTGCGCCTCGTCCAGCTCCTCCGGGCGGAGAGCGCGTCCGCCTGGATCGGCGTGGGCCGCGAGGCGGCGATCACGCTCGGCCGCGTGCTCGCCTCGGTCGCGCTCGCGACGCTCTGGGCGGTGCCGGCGGGCATCGCGATCGGGCGCTCGCCGCGGCTCGCACGCGTGCTCCAGCCGGCGGTCCAGGTCGTCGCCTCGTTCCCGGCGCCGATGCTCTTCCCGGCGGTGGTCCTCGCGCTCCGCGCGGCGGGCGTCGGCCTCGGCGTCGCGAGCGTCCTCCTCATGACGCTCGCCACCCAGTGGTACGTGCTCTTCAACGTGATCGCCGGCGCGCAGGCGGTGCCCTCGGATCTCGAGGAGGCCTCGCGCGCCTACCGGCTCGGGCGCTGGCAGCGGCTCCGCGCGCTCTACCTGCCGGCGGTGTTCCCGTACCTCGTCACCGGCTGGGTCACCGCCGCGGGCGGCGCCTGGAACGCGAGCATCGTCTCGGAGTACGTCGCGATCGGGAGGGACACCCTCGTCGCGCCCGGGCTCGGCGCCGCGATCAGCCGGGCCGCCGCGGAGGCGAGGCTCGCGGATCTCGCGGCCGCGGTGACGGTGATGGCGGTCACCGTCGTGGTGTTCAACCGGCTCGTGTGGCGCCCGCTCGGCCGGGTCGCCGAGGAGCGCTTCTCGCTCCAGAGGTAGGGGAGGGCATGGCCGCGAACGCCGCGAACGGACCGCTGTGCGAGCTGAGGAGGCTCGTCGTCGAGTTCCCGCAGCCGCACGGACCGCCGCGCCGCGTGCTCGAGGACGTGGACCTCGAGGTCCGCGCGGGCGAGGTGCTCGCGCTCCTCGGCCCTTCGGGCTGCGGGAAGTCGACGATCCTGCGGGTCCTCGCCGGGCTCCTCGCGCCCACCGGGGGCGAGGTGCGCTTCCGCGGCGCGCCGCTCCGCGGCGTGAACCCGGCGGTGGGGTTCATGTTCCAGGGCGCTGCGCTCTTCCCGTGGATGACCGTGGCGCGGAACGTCTCGGAGGTGCTCCGCGCCGCCGGGACGCCGCCCGCCGAGGTCCCAGCGCGGACCGAGCGCGCGCTGCGGCTCGTCGGCCTCGCCGAGGTGGCGGACGCCTACCCGCGAGAGCTCTCCGGCGGGATGAAGCAGCGGGTCGGCACCGCCCGCGCGCTCTCGCTCGAGCCGGAGCTCCTGTTCATGGACGAGCCGTTCAGCCAGGTGGACGCGCTCACCGCCGAGGCGCTCCGCGCCGAGATCCTGGACATCTGGGCGGCCGCGGAGCGGCGCCCGAGCGCGATCGTGCTCGTGAGCCACGACATCCCCGAGGTCGTGTACATGGCCGATCGGATCGTCGTGCTCGACGCCAACCCGGGCCGGGTCCGCGCCGTGATCGACGACCCGCTCCCGCGCCCGCGCGACTACCGCTCGCCGGGGCTCGCGCAGCTCGTCGACCGGCTGCACGACGTCATCACCGGGATGGAGATGCCGGACGTGCCCGCCGGGGGCGCGCCGGTGGAGGCGCTCCCGGACGCGAGCGCGGGCGACGTGATCGGCCTCGTCGAGTACCTGGACGCGCGCGGCGGGCGGGAGGACGTGTTCCGCATCGCCGCCGAGACCGACAGCCGGTTCGACCGCACCATCAACGCGGTCAACGCCGCCGAGCTCCTCGATCTCGTCGACACGCCCCGCCGGGCGGTGGTGCTCGCGCCGCTCGGCCAGCGCTTCGTCCGGGCGCCCGACGCGGAGCGGCGCGCGATCTGGCGCGAGCGCCTCCTGGGCCTCGGGCTCTTCCGGCAGGTGCAGGACGCCATCGCCCGGAGCCCCGGCGGCCGGGTGGAGCGCGACTTCGTGCTCGAGCTCATCGCGGTCGCCGCGCCGCGCGAGGACTTCGAGGCGGTGTTCGAGCGGTTCGTGTCCTGGGCGAGCTACGGCGGCCTCTTCGTCCACGACGCCGCGGCGCAGGTGCTCACCGCGCCCTGAGGGCCGCGGCGCGGATCCGGGATGGCCGCTCGCCCGGGGATCGGCCGGGGGGCCCCCGGGGTCCGCCCGCGCCAGCGCCTTGACGGCGCGCGGCGCGGGCTGTTACGACCCGCCGGCGCGCTGGCCGCCCGGTCGCGCGCCCCCGACCATGACCGTCCAGCACGAGACCGCCCGCCGGCGCACGTTCGCGATCATCTCCCACCCCGACGCGGGCAAGACGACGCTCACCGAGAAGCTCCTCCTCTACGGCGGCGTCATCCAGCTCGCGGGCGCGGTGAAGGCGAAGCGCGGCCGCGCCAACGCGGTGAGCGACTGGATGGAGATGGAGCGCGAGCGCGGCATCTCCATCACCACGAGCGTCCTGCAGTTCCCGTATCGCGGGATGCAGATGAACCTGCTCGACACCCCCGGCCACGCCGACTTCAGCGAGGACACCTATCGCACGCTCCACGCCGTCGACGGGGCGGTGATGCTCCTCGACTCGGCCAAGGGCGTCGAGGCGCAGACGCGCAAGCTGTTCCGGGTCTGCCGGCAGCGCGCCATCCCCATCTTCACCTTCGTGAACAAGATGGACCGGCCCGGCCGTGAGCCCTTCGAGCTCATCGGCGAGGTGGAGAGCGTCCTCGGCATCGGCGTCTACCCGATCACCTGGCCGGTGTTCCGCGGCGGCACCTTCGCCGGCGTCTACCACCGCGTCGCGCGGCGGGTGTACCTCTTCGACCCGGCGCACTCCGGCTCCTCCGCGGGCGTGGGCGCCGAGCGTCCGCCGGTGGAGGTCAGCGGCATCGACGATCCCGCCGTCCGGGAGGCCCTCGACGACGCGGGCTATGCCCGGCTCCGCGAGGACGCCGAGCTGCTCGAGGCGGCGGGCGACGACTTCGATCGCGCGCGCTTCGAGGCGGGCGAGCTCTCGCCGATGTTCTTCGGGAGCGCGGTCAACAACTTCGGCCTCGAGGCGTTCCTCGACACGTTCATCGAGCTCATGCCGCCGCCGCGCCCGCGCGAGTCCGACCAGGGGCCCGTCGCGCCGGCGCAGGACGAGTTCAGCGGGTTCGTCTTCAAGATCCAGGCGAACATGGACAAGGCCCACCGGGATCGCGTGGCCTTCCTGCGCATCTGCTCCGGCCGCCTCACGCGGGGCATGAAGGTCCACAACGTGCGCTCGGGCAAGGAGGTGCGGCTCGCGACGCCGACGCAGTTCATGGCGCGCGATCGCACCATCGTCGACGAGTCCTACCCCGGCGACGTGGTCGGCATCCACGACACCGGCGCGCTCGAGATCGGCGACACCCTGACCGGCGGCTCCCGGTTCATGTTCGAGGGCATCCCGAGCTTCGCCCCCGAGCACTTCCGGCGCCTCGCGCTCGTGGACCCGCTCCGCCGCAAGCAGTTCGCGCGGGGCATCGAGCAGCTCGCCCAGGAGGGGACGGTGCAGCTCTACCGGCCGCCCGCGGGCCGCGCCGGCGACCTCGTGCTGGGCGCGCTCGGGCAGCTGCAGTTCGAGGTGGTGAAGTACCGCCTCGAGTCGGAGTACGGCGTCGAGGTCCGCGTCGAGGCGGTGCCCTACCAGCTCGCGCGCTGGGTGAGCCGCGCCGACGGGAAGGCCATCGACGTCGAGGACTTCCCGAGCGGCGTGGAGGGCCTCCTCGTGCTGGACGTGCGGGACCGGCCCGTCGTGCTCTTCGACCGCGAGTGGGCGCTCCGCACGGCGGAGCGGCTCCACCCGGAGCTGCGGTTCGCGGAGACCGCGAGCGGCGTCGTCGTCCGCGCGGCCTGATGGACGAGAAAGAGCCGCTCGCCCCTCGAGGAGCTCGGGGCGGGCGGCGGGTTACTTTCGGTGAATCCGCCCCGCCCGCGGTGGCGAGGCGCACGAGACTGGAGCCGAGACGGGCACCCACAGCGACGAGCGCCGAGGCGTACTGCTTCCGTACGCCGCAGGCGCGAGGAGCGAGGACGCCCGTCGCAGGCCCGGGATCGTGCGCCGCAGCTACATGGAGCGCGCGTCCGCGCCGGCAACAGCCCGCGCCTGCGGCGGGAAGACGGCCGGGGCCTCCTCGCGCTTCGCCGCCCGGCGGCCGATGCGGATGCGGACCTCCTTCTCCGGGATGCTCACCGAGATGCTCACGTAGCTCAGCATGGCGAGCACCACCGCCACGAGGAGCAGCACCGCGGCCATGCCGTAGGCGCCGGCGTACGAGCCGGTCTGGTCGGCGATCTTGCCGGCGAGCGTCGGGCCGAGCACGCCGCCCACGCCCCACGCCGTGAACAGGATGCCGTAGTTGAGGCCGAGGTTCTTCGTGCCCCAGTTGTCGGCCGCCGTCGCGGGGAAGAGCGAGAGGCACGCGCCGTAGCTGAAGCCGACCACCGCCGAGCCGAGGATGAAGGTCGCGATCGTGGAGAAGCTCGCGAAGAACATCATCGCCACGGCCTGCAGCACGCAGACGAGGCCGATGGTGACCACGCGGCCGATGTAGTCGGAGATGATGCCGGCCACGATGCGGCCGCTCGCGTTGAAGATGGCGAGCAGCGCGACGAACACGAACCCGACCTTGATGGAGTTCTGCGACTGCACGGAGACGATCTTCGCCATGTGGCCGATGATCATGAGACCGGCGGTGGCGGCGCAGGCGTACTGGATCCAGAGCGACCAGAACGTGGGGGTGCGCACCATCTCCTGCCACGTGCGATCGGGGCCGACGCCCGCCTTCGCCGCCGCCTTCGCGGGGGAGAGCGGGGTGGGCGGGTTCGCGACGAGCTGCGCGAAGCCGGTCGCCGTCACGAGGAACGCGATGCCGAGGATGCGGAACGCGCCGGCGACGCCGTAGGAGGCGATGAGGTACTTCGAGAGCGGCGCGATGTACACCGGCGCCAGGCCGAAGCCGCCCACCACGATGCCGGTGATGAGCCCCTTCTTCGCGGGCGGGAACCACTTCACCGCGGCCGGCGTCGTCGCCGAGTAGCCGAGGCCGAAGCCGGTCCCGCCGAGGAGCCCGAAGCCGAGCAGCGCGGGCCAGGTCGTCTCGGCAGAGGCGAAGCTCGCGACGATGAGGCCGAGGCCGGTGAGCACGCCGCCCGCGGACGCGACGACGCGGGGCCCCAGCCGATCCTGAAGGCGGCCGGCCGGCACCATCATCAGGGCGAAGCACGCGATCGCGACCGTGTAGGGCAGCGTGGCGGCGGTCTTCGTCCAGCCGAACCCGCCTCGCTCGACGGACTCGACGAGCTGCTTCGAGAAGACGCTCCAGGCGTAGAGGATGCCGAGGGCGAGGTTGAGGCCGGTGCCGGCGAGGACGACGATCCATCCGCGTCGTGACATGTTTGATCTCCTAGAGGCGGCCGGGCCGGAGCTGTCGCAGGCTCGCGATGTTTTCGGGGCCGCAGGCGTGGCGAAAAGAGCACGGGGGCGGCGCGTGTGTCACCTATCGCGCGGGGTGCATATCGACCGGTGAGGTGCACCATATGCGCGAACGGCGAAGGCGACATTGGCTCGTCGGGTGCGACCCGAAGGCGCGGGAGAGAGATGCCGGATCGCTTGCCGCGCAGTTGTTTCGTCGCGCCCCATTGGACGCGCACAATGGTGCGTCCACACGCGCAGATTGTTTTCCGAAGACGCAGAATCTTCCGAAGACGCAAATCGTTCGTCGCTCCCCCGGAGGGCGGCGTGACGCCGACTCGGCTCGCGTGCGGCCGCTCGTCACGCCCCTGCGGGCGCGTCCGGGGTCGCGCCGGAGGCGGCCGCGGCGCGGACCGGCGTGCCGGTCGCGCGCTCTAAACGGCCGATCTCGATCCGCGAACAGGCGAGCGAAGCGAGCCCGCCGGGGCGACGCCGCGGAGGCGGCGAAGCCGCTCGCGGCGTTGCACGGGACCCGGCGAGCAGGGGGCGTCACCGAAGGTGATCGCGAATCACGAACTGTCGTTCAGCGGAGCCCGTCGCCCTCCACGACGCGCCCCTCCGCGCCGGGGTCGAGCGCGAGGCGCACGAGCGCCGAGGCGAGCGCGGCGCCGGACGTGGACCGCCAGCGCGCGGCGAGCCGGCGCGCGCCGAGCCGGGAGGCGACGGAGAGCGCCGCGTCGGACACGCGCGCGGCGGCGCGCTCGAGCGGGCGCGGCTCGTCGCGATCCGGTCCGGTCACGAAGGCCGGCCGCGCGACGACGAAGGGCAGGCCGCTCGCGCGCAGGTCGCGCTCGAGCCGGGCGCGCGCCGAGAGGTACGCGCTGCGGGTGCCCTCGTGCACCCCCGCGGACGACAGGTATACGAAGCGCGGCCGGGCGCCGCTCGCCACGGCCGCGTCGAGGAGGAGCCGGGTGAGCCCGTAGTCCACGGAGGCGTAGCTCTCCGTGACGCCGTGGCGCGCGGCGGCCCGCGCGCGGCGGCGCGTGGTCCCGAGCAGCGCGAACACGAGGGTCGGCCGGACGCGGGCGAGGGTGGCCGCCATCGCCGGTCCGGCCCAGGGCGTGGAATCCACCTCCGCGCCCAGCGCCGCGAAGCGCGCGCGCCACGCGCCGGCGCTCGCCGAGTCGGGCCGCACGTGCGCGACCGTGCGGACGCCCGCGGCGCGCAGCGCGCGCACGACCTCACGCCCGGTGTAGCCGGTGGCGCCTGCGACGAAGGCGGTGTGCATGCGGCGACCTCCTCGGTGTGGGCGATCCTCCCTCCCCTCGCCCAGGGGACGCGCGCCTTCGTGCGCGACCTCCCCGATCGTGCCATGCTGCGTCCCGCCGCGCCCGCATCGCGCGGAGGGAGGGAACATGGCAGCACTCGTCGTCCTCGCGCTCGTCGCCGCGGTCGCCGTCGGCTGGGTGGTGCTCCACAACGGGCTCGTCACGCGGCGGAACGCGTTCCGCAACGCGTACGGCCAGATCGACGTGCAGCTCCAGCGGCGCTACGACCTCATCCCGAACCTGGTCGAGGCGACGCGCGCCTACCTCGCCCACGAGCGCTCCACCCTCGAGGCGGTGGTCGCCGCGCGCAACCAGGCGGTGGTCGCCGCGCGCGCCGCCGCCGCGCACCCGGGGGAGGGCGCCTCCATGGAGCGGCTCGCCCAGGCCGAGGGCGCGCTGGCCGGGCCGCTGTCCCGGCTGCTCGCCGTCGCCGAGGCGTACCCCGACCTGAAGGCGAGCGAGTCGGTGGGGCGCCTCGTCGAGGAGCTCACCTCGAGCGAGAACCGCGTGGCGTTCGCGCGGCAGGCCTACAACGACGCCGTGATGGACTACAACAACGCGCGCGAGACGTTCCCCGGGACGCTCGTCGCGGGCGGGTTCCCGGAGGCGAGGCCGCTCGACATCTCCGCCCCGCAGGCGCGCGAGGCGGTGCGGATCGCGCTGTGACCGCCGCCGGCGCTCCCGGTGACGGCGCGCGGCGGGCGGCCCCGTGACCCGCTCCACGCTCGACTTCTTCGCCGCGAAGGCGTCGGCGAGGCGGCGCACCGCGGTCCTCGTCGCGCTCTTCGCGCTCGCCTGGGCGAGCACGATCGCGGTCGTCTACGCGATCGTGGTCTGGGTCGCCAGCGCCCAGCCGCGGCTCCTCGGCCCCGGCCCGCTCCGCACGCGGGACCTCCTCGGCGTCGCCGGGATCGTGACGCTCGTGACGGCCGGCGGCGCCCTCGTGCACGCGGTCCGGCTCGCGAGCGGCGGCGGCCGTGCGGTCGCCGAGCTGCTGGGCGGGTTCCCCGTGGACCCCGACACCCAGGACGCGGCGGAGCGGCGCCTCGTGAACGTCGTGGAGGAGATGGCGATCGCGGCGGGCGTCCCGGTCCCCGCGCTGTACGTGCTCCCGTTCGAGCGCAACCTCAACGCGTTCGCGGCCGGGTTCTCCCCGGATCACGCGGTCGTCGCGGTGACGCGCGGCGCGCTCGAGGGGCTCACGCGCGACGAGCTGCAGGGCGTCGTCGCGCACGAGCTCTCTCACGTCGTGAACGCCGACACCCGGCTCAACCTGCAGCTCATCGCGCTCGTCGGCGGCCTCACCTCGCTCGCGCTCGTCGGGCGCGCCCTCGTGCGGGCCGGGGCCGGCGGCGAGGGGCGGCGCGGCCGCGGCCGGGGCGGCGCGGCCGGGCTCGCGC
>NZ_JALCZB010000054.1:0-27593 GCF_022690745.1 Anaeromyxobacter sp. SG64
CGGCCGCGCCGGCGCTCGCGAACGCGCCGAAGTCGACCTGCAGCGCCGCCCCGCGCAGGAGGCGCGCGAGCAGCGCCGGGTCGCCGCCCAGCGCGGCGCGCGCGAGCGGGCTCATGCCGCGGAGGAGCTCCTCCATGGTCCGCGCGACGAGCTCGAGGTCGTCCCCCTCGAGCAGCCCCTGCGCGTCGAGCTCGCCCACGACGCCGCGCTCGAGCCCCCCGAGCGCGCCCCCGAGCGCCGAGAAGTAGAGATCGAAGAGCCCGTCGAAGACCGGCACGTCGCGGGAGCGCTTCACGAGGGTCGCGCGGAGCGCCGCGCGGAAGCTCCCGCGCTCCGAGGCACCCACGAGCGCCGCGGCCTCGACTGCGTCGGCGACCTCGGCGGGCGAGACCCGCACCCCGTTCGTGCGGAGCAGCCCCGCGAACTCGGCGACGCGCGCGTACACGCGGCCGATCCTAACCGGAGCCGGCCGGCTCGTCGCCGGATCCCGCGGGGGCTCTCGGCAGGCGCGGCAGCCGGGGCGGGCGCGCCCCGCGGCGCACGGCGCCGTCCACCGGCGCGTAGGCGAGCTCCTCGCCCGCGCGCACGGCCCGCAGCATGAGCCCGCCGCGGCTCATGTCGCCCCGGCCGACGAAGTCCTGCGGGAACAGCAGGCGGCGGCCGAGGATGGCGAGCAGCGGCTCGACGTACTTGGGGCTCGCGATGCTGCCGAGCAGCACCACCTCGCCCTCGGGCCCGAGCCGCTCGCCGAGGAGCCGCGCGTCGCGCTCGAGCGGGGCGCGGAAGCGCGCGTCCCCGGCGTCCACCGGCACCGCGGCGAAGGCGCGCAGCTCCGCCGCCCGGATCGTGGCGTCCACCGGCACGAGGCCCGCCCCCGGGGCGATCACGAGCGCGCCCGGGACGTCCCGCGGCGGACGTCCGAACGCACGCGCATAGGCGAGCTTGCCCCGGAAGTAGAGGCCGCTCGCGAAGGCGAAGACCTCCCCCAGGGGCGCGCCGTCGCCCTGGACCGCGTGCGCGAGGGCGAAGCGGGCGCGCGGGGAGAGGACGAGCGCCATGCGCTCGCCCCCGCTGTTCGCGGGGGAGAGGAGGAACACGCGGTGCGCCGCCCGCGCGGCCGCGGTATCACCACCCTCGATGACCTCGTGGGTCCTGCCCGTCTTCCTCGTCCTCTTCGCCATCCAGTACGCGGTCGAGACCGGTCTCCTCCTGCTCAACCTGCGCCACGTCGCCCGCGCGCGCGGGGTGCCGGGGCCTCTCTCCGGCCGCGTCGACGAGGCGACGGCCGAGCGGAGCCGCGCCTACACGCTCGCGAACGGTCGCTTCGCGCTCGCGCACGGGGCGTTCTCCACCGCGCTCACGCTCGCGATCCTGCTCTCCGGCGTGCTCCCCACGCTCGACGCGGGGCTCGCGGCGGCGGGGCTCGAGGGCGCGCACCGGTTCGCCGCCTTCCTGGTCGCGCTGAGCCTCGCGTTCTCCGCGGCCGCGCTCCCGTTCGCGCTCTTCCACACCTTCGTGCTCGAGGCGCGCTTCGGCTTCAACCGCACGACCCTGCGCCTCTGGCTCGTGGACCGCCTGAAGGCGCTCGCCCTCCAGGCGGCGCTCGGCGTCCCCCTCCTCTACGCGACCTACGGGTTCATGCGCTTCACCGGCGCGCTCTGGTGGGTCTGGCTCTTCGCCTTCTACGTGGCGATCCAGCTCGTCCTGCTGTGGCTGTACCCGTCGATCATCGCCCCCATCTTCAACCGCTTCCAGCCCTTGCCGGACGGGCCGCTGCGCGCGCGCGTCGAGGCGCTCGCGCGCGAGGCCGGGTTCGCCCACCGCGGGCTGTACGTGATGGACGCGTCGCGGCGCTCGGGCCACTCGAACGCCTACTTCACCGGGATCTTCCGTCCCCGCATCGTGCTGTTCGACACGCTCGTCGAGAAGATGAGCGTGGACGAGGCGGCGAGCGTGCTCGCCCACGAGATCGGCCACTACCGCGCGCACCACGTGCAGCGCCGGCTCGCGCTCTCCGCGGCAGGCACCCTCCTCCTGCTGTTCGCGCTCTCGCGCCTCGTGCCCTGGCCGCCGCTCTACGCCGCGTTCGGCTTCGAGGGCCCGAGCCTGCACGCCGCCCTGGCGCTCGTGTCGCTCGGGGGCGGCGCGTTCGTGTTCTGGCTCTCGCCCCTCGCGGCGCGGCTCTCGCGCCGGCACGAGTACGAGGCCGACCGGTACGCGGTGCGCCTCGCCGGCGCGCCGGAGGCGCTCGAGACCGCGCTCGTGCGCCTCAACGGCGAGAACCTCTCGAACCTCCACCCGCACCCCTGGTACAGCGCGTGGCACTACAGCCACCCGGTGCTCGTGGAGCGGCTCGCGGCGATAGAGCGGGCCGCCGCCGCCGAGCGGCAGGCGGCGGCGCCCGCGGCGGGGTGACTCGCGAGGACGCCTGGCCTGAACGGACGGATCGGGGCTCGCGACGCCGGAGGTGCCGCGCGAATCAGCCCCCGTCGCTCACGCGCTGCCCGTTGGAGCCGCGTAGAGGTCCGTCACCGTCGAGCCGAGGAACGCGACGAGCGCGTCCCGCTTCAGCTTGAGCGTGGGCGTGATGAGCGCCGGGTGATCCTGCGGCGAGCCGGGGATCACCACGAGCCGCTTCGGCTTCTCGTAGTCGCTGAACGCGCCGAGCGCGGCGCGGGCGCGCGGGAGCAGCTCCTGGGCCGCGTCCTTCCCTGCCGCCGCGATCCGCGCGAGCTCCTCCGCCGCGACGAACACCGCCGCGGCCACGAACGGCCGCCCCTCCCCGAGCAGCATCGCCCCCTGGAACGGCGCGGCCGACGCGATGGCCAGCTCGATGGGCTCGGGCGTCACCTTCTTGCCGGTCGAGAGCACCATCAGGTCCTTCTTGCGCCCCTCGATGCGGAGCAGCCCCTCCGCGTCGAGCTGGCCGATGTCGCCGGTGCGGAAGAAGCCGTCCTCGGTGTACGCGCCCTGCTCGTCCTCGCGCTCGAGGTAGCCGGTGAGGAGGAGCGGGCCCCGGAGGAGCAGCTCGCCCTCGGGCGAGAAGCGGAGCTCGTGGTCGGGCGTGACGACGCCGGCGCTCCCCGCGCGGCGCCCGCCGGAGAACAGGTTCGAGGAGATGAGCCCGGCCGTCTCGCTCATGCCGTACAGCTCGACGAACGGCATCCCGAGCGCCTCGAAGAAGCGGAACAGGGCGGGCGCCGCGGGGGCACCCCCGGAGAAGAGGCCGCGCACCCGGCCGCCGAGCTTCGCGCGCACCGCCCTCCCCACGAGCCGGTCGGCGAGCCGGGTGAGCGCGCGATCGCGCGCCGAGCGCCCGCCGTCGACGCGGACCCGCGCCGCGGCGGCGAGCGACGCGTTCGCGAGCGCGCGCAGCGGACCGGGGAGCGCCGCGAGCTTCGCCTCGACGGCCCCGCGGATCCGCTCGTAGACGAGCGGCACGGAGAACAGATAGGTCGGGCCGAGCGCCAGCCCGCGCTCGAGGTCCTCGCGGCGCGAGAGCATGACGAGGCCGTGCGTCTCCGCCAGCGCGAGGGCGAACTGATCGTGCCCGGCGACGTGCGCGAACGGGAGGAAGTGGAGCCCGACGTCCTCCCGCGTGCGGCCGACGGCGACGTGACCGCCCTCGATGGCGTGCACGATGGCGCGCTGCGCGAGGCGGACGCCCTTCGGCCGCCCGGTCGTACCGCTCGTGAAGAGGAGGAGGAACGGGTCCTCCTCGCCCGCGGCGCGGGCGAGCGCCTCGAGCGCGTCGAGGTCGAGGCCCTCGCCCGCGAACACCTCCGCCACCGTCGCCGTGCGGACGCCCGCCGGCACGGAGGCCGGCGCGAGCGGCTCGGCCGAGACGATGGCCGCGAGCCCCGCGGCCGCGAGCTCGGCGGCGATGGGGGCGAGCTTGGCCCAGAGCGCCGCCGAGCCGACGAACGCGATGCGCGGCCGCACGCGGCGCGCGATCCCCTGCACCGGCTCGGGCGCGAGGCTCGCGAACAGCGTCGCGGGCTCGGCGCGGAGGGCCTGGGCCCCGAGGGCGAGCATCTGCCACTCGGGCGAGTTCTCTGCGAGGAGGAGGACGCGCGTGCCCGGGCCCACCCCCGCGTCGCGGAGGAACGCGGCGGCGCGGCCCGCGCCGGCGGCGAAGTCGCCGAAGGTGAGGACGCGCGGGGGTTCGTCGGGCCTCGTGGGATCGAGGTACCGGATGAAGACCTTCCCGGGGACGCGACGGGCGGCGGCGACCATGAGCCGCGGCAGCGTCCGCTCCGGGAACCGCTCGATCGAAAGTCTCCGGTCCATGCTCTCGCTCTCTCCCAGGGCGTGCGGGTGGGGAGCGTGGCCTGAGACTGTCATGCGCGTGTCACCGCGGACGCGCAAGCGCCCCCCGCGACAGGGTCCCCGCAGCAGGGTCAGCGGGCCGCGGTGAGGAGCGCCACCGCCTCGACGTGGTGCGTCTGCGGGAACATGTCCACCGGCTGCACCGCCGCCACCCGGAAGCCCGCCTCGACGCAGGCGCGCAGATCGCGCGCGAACGTGGCGGGATCGCAGGAGACGTAGACGGCGCGCGGGACCCCGAGCTCCCGGAGCGCGGGCCCGATCCCCTTCGCCCCCTCCCGCGGGGGATCGAGGAGCACCGCCCCGAACCGTCGCGCCGAGGGGCCGGTCTCGCGCGCGAACGCGAGCGCGAGCTTCAGCGCGTCCCCTGCGAAGAACCGGACGTTCCCGGCGCCGGCCAGGTCGGCGCGGGCGAGCTCGAGCGCCGGCCCCTGGACCTCCACCGCCGCGACGGCCCGGGCGCGCGCGGCGAGCGGACCGGTGAAGTTCCCCGCCCCGCAGTGCAGCTCGAGGACGTCGAGGCCGTCGGGCGCGAGCAGGTCGAGCGCGGCCCGGACGAGCAGCGCGTTCGCGCCGCGGTTCGCCTGCTGGAAGACGTCGGGCCGGGAGCGCTGCAGCCCGGCGCCGGCCTCGCCCGGGACCCGGGCGTGGCGCAGCACGGGCTCGCCCACGAGGGCCGGCGGAGCACCCTCGGCCTGCAGCACCACGCCGGCGAGCCCCGGCACCGCCTGGAGGAGCGCCTCGACGCGCGAGCGCACCGCGGGCGAGAGCGCGGGGAGGAGGAGCCACGCCGCTCCGCGCCCCTCGAAGGCGGACCACTCGAGGGCGACCTCGCGCGCGGGGAGGCCCGCCCGGACGAGCGCCGGCCCGACGGCCTCGCGCAGCGCATCGAGGCGCTCGTCGAGCAGGTGACACTCGCGGAGCCGCACCGGCGCGTGCGAGCGCCGCCGGAAGTACACGAGCCGGCCGCTCGCGCGGTCGAGGTGGAACTTCGCGCGCGCGCGGTAGCGGAGCGGCGACGGGGAGCCCAGGATCGGGCGCGCCTCGTAGGCGCCGGGCGAGAGCCGCGCGATGCGCCGCAGCGCCTCCGCGACGGTCCGCGCCTTCGTGGCGAGCTGGGCGGCGTAGGAGACGTGGAGCCACTCGCAGCCGCCGCACTCTCGATCGGGATCTTCCGAGAGGCCCCCTGGCCCAAAGTGCACGCAGGGCACGGGGACGCGGACGGCGCCGGGGGCCTCGAGCGAGACGAGCGTCCCGTGCGACGTCCCCTCGCCCGCGGGGACGTCGGCGACGACGCGATCGCCAGGGGCGGTCCACGGCACGAACACCGTCCGCGCGCCGGAGCGCCCCACCCCCTCGCCGCCGGAGGCGAGGTCGTCGATCGTGAGCTCGGTTCGCACGGCCAGGAGAGTTAGCGCGGACGGCGCCCGGTGTCACCGCGGCGCTCGCGCGGGCAGAGGCGCGGCTTCACGCCTCCTCGAGCTGGTGGCGCAGCCGGTTCACGAAGGCCTCGAGGTCGCTCCGCTTGGAGTCGTCGAGGTCGGTGAACTCGACCCCCATGCCGGGCACGAGGTTCACGCGGTTGTCGAACTCGGTGACCCGCGCGACGCGACCCGTGAGCTGGTAGGGGAACGACGCGCCGGGGAGCTGGATGAGGATCTTCACGCCCGTGCCGACCGGCAGCGGGCTGCGGGTGTTGATGAAGAGCCCGCCCTGGCTGATGTTCGTGGCCCAGTCCGTGAGGAAGCTGCCGACGCTGCGGTACGCCACCGGGATCTCGTGGTGGAGGCGCGCGGTCTTGCGCTTGTTCCCCGGCGGGCGTTGCATGTCGAAACTGTAGCAGCAGCGATCGGGGCGGCCAAGGACGCTGCGTGCGCCTCACCGGCACCCCGCCAGAGCTCGTGAAGGAATCGGGGCCTTCGCGAGGTGCAGCAGGCCCATTCGTTCACGCGCTCACGCGAGGACGAGCTCCACCCCGACCCCGCGCGCGCCGAGCCGCGCCGCGGCGCTCCCCTCGCGCACCGCGAGCTCCACGCGGCCCCCGCTCCCCACGTAGGCGACGAGCTCGCCGGGGGCGCCGTCACCGAAGGTGCGCACGAAGCGCACGCGCTCCCCCCCGACGCGCACCTCCGCGACCGCGGCGCCGGCGAGGTCCGCCTCGCGCACCGAGGTGACGAGGTTCCCGAACGGATCGGCGGCGAGCGTCACGCCGGCGAGGGCGCCGCCGCGGCGCTCCGCCCCGGGCCAGGCGAGCCGCTCCGGATCGGAGAGCGAGGGGCCGAGCCGCTCCGGCGCGCCACCCGCGGCGAGGAACGCCGCGGCGGGGGCGAAGAGGTCTCGGCCGTGGAAGGTCGCGCTGCGCGGCGCCGGCACCGCGACGCCCGGGGTGATCTCGAACGCACGCGCGCCCGCGCCGAGGAAGGGCGTGAGGAGCCCGTTGTCGGGGCCGACGAGCAGGCGCCCCGCGGGATCGACGACGCACAGCGCGCGCCGCGCCGTCCCCACGCCCGGATCGACCACGGCGAGGTGGATCGCCGCCGGCGGGAACCAGGGCACGCACGCCTCGAGGAGGAGCGCGCCGGCCAGGACGTCGAACGCGGGCACCTCGTGCGACACGTCCACGAGCCGCGCGTCCGGATGCGCGGCGAGCAGCACCGCCTTGAGCTGCGCCGGGTAGCCGGAGCCGGCGCCGAAGTCCGTGAGGAGCGTGAAGAGCGGGCCCAAGATTCCCCGTCGAAGGGTGAGCGCCGCCTCAGACCTTCATCGTCCTCACGTCCGGCGCGACGATGAGCTTCGGCTCGGTGAGCCGCTGGACCGAGTCCACGGTCTCGCCCGGCGCGAGCTCGCGGAGCACGAGCCCGTCCTGGGTGACGTCGAGCCAGGCGCGGTCGGAGCAGATGGCGGAGACGCAGCGGCGGCCGGTGAGGGGCAGCGCGCACTGCCGCAGGACCTTGGGGCGCCCGTCCTTGGTCGCGTGATCCATCATCACGACCACGCGCCGCGCGCCGGCGACGAGGTCCATCCCGCCGCCCATCCCCTTCACCATCTTGCCGGGCACGAGCCAGTTGGCGAGGTCGCCGTGCTCGGACACCTCGAGCGCGCCGAGGATGGCGAGGTCCACGTGGCCGCCGCGGATCATCGCGAACGACTCGGCCGAGGAGAAGAACGAGGCGCCGGGGAGGACGGTCACCGTCTCCTTGCCCGCGTTGATGAGGTCGGGATCCTCCTCGCCCTCGTACGGATACGGGCCGACGCCGAGGATGCCGTTCTCCGACTGGAGCACGACCTCCACGCCGGGCGGCACGTAGTTCGACACCAGCGTCGGCATCCCGATGCCGAGGTTCACGTAGAAGCCGTCGCGGAGCTCCTGGGCGACGCGGCCGGCGATCTGCTCGCGGGTGAGCGGCATGTCTCGGTCCTCCTCAGGAAGGCCGCGGACGGACCGTCCGCCGCTCGATCCACTTCTCGTACCGCTCGCCCTTCACGACGCGCTTCACGTACACGCTCGGCGTGTGGACCGCGTCGGGGTCGAGCTCGCCCGGCTGGAGGACGTGCTCCACCTCCGCGATCGTGATCTTCGCGGCGCTGGCCATCATCGGGCCGAACTGGCGCGTCGTCTTCCGGTAGAGGAGGTTGCCCCAGGTGTCGGCCTTCCACGCGTACACGAGCGCGAAGTCCGCCTTGAGCGGACGCTCGAGGAGGTACTCGCGCCCGTCGATGACCCGCGTCTCCTTGCCCTCGGCGACCTGCGTCCCGACGCCCGTCGCGGTGTAGAAGCCGCCGATGCCGGCGCCGCCGGCGCGGATGCGCTCGGCGAGCGTGCCCTGCGGCACGAGCTCCACCTCGAGCTCGCCCGAGAGGAACTGCCGCTCGAACTCCTTGTTCTCGCCGACGTACGACGAGACCATCTTCCGGATCTGGCGCGCCTTCAGGAGGATGCCGAGGCCCTGGTCCGTCGTGCCGCAGTTGTTCGAGATGACGGTGAGGTCCTTCACGCCCTTGCGGTGCAGCGCGGCGATGAGGTTCTCCGGGTTGCCGCACAGGCCGAAGCCGCCGACCATGAGGGTCGCGCCGTCCCGGATGTCCGCCACCGCCGCGTCGGCCGACTCGACGAGCTTGTTCATGGGAGCTCCTCAGCGCTCGACCACGAGCGCGACCGCCTCGCCGCCGCCGATGCAGAGCGACGCGAGCCCGCGGTGCTTGCCGAGGTCCTTCATCGCGTGGAGCAGCGTCACGAGGATGCGCGCCCCCGAGGCGCCGATGGGGTGACCGAGCGCCACCGCGCCGCCGCGCACGTTGACGTTCTTCGCGTCCAGGTCGAGGAGCCGGTTGTTCGCGATCGACACCACCGCGAGCGCCTCGTTGATCTCCCAGAGGTCGACGTCCCTCGTCGCGAGCTTCGCCTTCTCGAGCGTGAGCTTCACCGCGTCCGCGGGGGCGATGGTGAACTCGACCGGTGCCCGGGCGGCCCCGCCCCAGGCGCGCAGCCGGCCGAGCACGGTGCGGCCCTCGCGCGCCGCGCGCTCGGCGCTCATGAGCACCACCGCGGCGCCGCCGTCGTTGATGGACGACGAGTTCGCGGCGGTGACGCTGCCGTCCTTCTTGAAGACCGGCCGGAGGCCCGGGATCTTGTCGGGCTTCGCGTTCTTGGGCCCGTCGTCGTCCCAGACGAGCGTCTTCTCGCCACGCTTCGCCTCGACCTCCACCGGGACGATCTCGGCCTTGAAGGCGCCGCTCCGCCACGCCTCGATCGCGCGGCGGGTGGACTCGAGCGCGTACTCGTCCTGGGCGGCCCGCGAGATGCCCTGCGTGGTCGCGCAGGCCTCGGCGCACATGCCCATGTGCTGCTGGTTGTACACGTCCCACAGGCCGTCGTGGACGAGCCCGTCCACGAGCTCGACGTTGCCCATGCGCGCGCCGGTGCGCGCGGCGCGGTCGTAGTACGGGACGTTCGACATCGACTCCATCCCGCCCGCCACCACCACCTCGGCGTCGCCGAGGGCGATCGCCTGCGCGCCCGAGATGACCGCCTTGAGCCCGGAGCCGCAGACCTTGTTGAGCGTCCAGCAGGGCGTCTTCTCCGGGAGGCCGGCGAAGAGCGCCGCCTGCCGCGCGGGCGCCTGACCCACGCCCGCCTGGAGCACGTTCCCCATCACGACCTCGTCCACCGCCGAGGGCTCGACGCCCGCGCGCTCGAGCGCCGCCCGGATGGCGGTCGCGCCCAGCCGCGGGGCGGTGACGCTCGCGAGCGAGCCGAGGAACGAGCCGATGGGCGTACGCGCCGCCCCCACGATGACCACTTCGCGTCCGGGCATTGATGACCTCTCGTCGTCGGGAGCTCCGGAGGGACCTCCGGGCGCCCGGGAACATAGGATGCGCCGATCCGGCGCGCCAACCGAAGCTTTACCGCGCCGGCCTTGCCCGCGCGCGGCGCCCTCTCTAACCTGCCCACCCCGACATGCCCCCTGCCGCCTCGCCCGCCATCATCGTCCACGGCGGAGCCGGAAGCCTCGGTTCCGATGACCCAGCCTCATCCGGGGGCGCCGACGCCCCGCGCCTGGAGGGCGTCCGCCTGGCCTGCGACGCGGGCCAGGCGGTGCTCCTCGCCGGCGGGAGCGCGCTCGACGCGGTGGAGACCGCGGTGCGGGTGCTCGAGGACGACCCCACCTACAACGCGGGCACCGGCGCCACCCTCACCGCCGCGGGCGACGTGGAGCTCGACGCCTCGATCATGGACGGCGAGACGCTCCGCTGCGGCGCGGTCGCGGTGGTGAAGGACGTGCGGAACCCGGTGACCCTGGCGCGCGCGGTGATGGAGCGGTCGCAGCACGTGCTGCTCGCCGGGCCGGGCGCGTCCGCGTTCGCGCGCGAGGCGGGGATCCCGCCGTACGAGAACGCGCTGCTCGTGACGGCCCGCCAGCGCGCGCGATGGGAGGAGGCCTGCGCCGCGGCGGCCGGGACCGGGCCCGCGGGGGCGCCCTTGCCCGGGAAGAAGTTCGGGACCGTCGGCGCGGTCGCGCGCGACGCGCGGGGACACCTCGCCGCCGCGACCTCGACGGGCGGCATGCAGCTCAAGCTCCCGGGCCGCATCGGCGACACGCCGCTCATCGGCTGCGGCACCTACGCCGACGACCTCCTCGGCGCCGTGTCGTGCACCGGCCACGGCGAGCGGATCATCCAGCTCACGCTCGCGCGCCTCGTCGCGGATCGCGTCGGTCGCGGCGCGACGCCCATGGACGCGGCGCGCGAGGCCATCGCCGCGCTCGGCCGTCGCGTGCGAGGAGAGGGCGGCGTGATCGTCGTCGGACCGCGCGGAGAGGTCGGCTTCGCGCACAACACCCCGGTGATGAGCCGGGCGTGGACGACTCCGGACGGAGACGTGGTCGCGGAGCTCTGATCATGAGCGCCGCCGTCCTCCATCTCGACCCAGCCAGCCGGTCGGCTCCGCGCGCGGTGCGCGCCTCATCTCCTTCGCCCGCCTGCCTGGGCCCTCATCACGTTCCTCGATGGGAAGACGCTCAGGAGCCCGGCGAGCGCGACGCCGCAGGGGAAGTCCCACGGTCTCGCGTCATGGCCCGGGGTCACGCCTTGGATGAACTCCACCTGACCGTCGAATTCGCCGCGCGTCGCCGTCGGCGGGGGATGCGCCGGGCCTCCGCGACGCACAGCCTCGGGCCGACGGGCCATGGAGACCCGGCGAACGGAGGAGGTCGGGGGATGAACTGGAGTCAGCGAGTGAGGACGGGCGTGTTCGGCTGTGCGATGGGCGCGATGCTGACGCTACCGACCCTGGCGGCGGCCCACCTGCCACCCTCGTGCCCCGAGACGTGGAACCCGGCGGCGCAGCCCGAGAAGTTCGATGGGGTTCCGGGCGGGTGGTCGACCGCTCCGGGCACGAAGAACGAGGCCACGCCGCAGAATCCGGACGGCTTCTTCCTCCTGCAGTCGGCGGATGGGCACGGCCTCAAGCTCTACAACGGGTGCCCTGGCATCGGCGGCGTCGAGGACGGGAACGGCGACGGCGAGCAGATCGACGCGCTCGTCGTCCCGGACGGCACCGCCATCAAGTACACCGAGGCGAACGGCAAGGCGCCGGGCTGGAAGCTGATGGCCGGCAGCAAATCGGGTAACCCCCACTCCGACTACGTCTACGTTCACGTGTGGGGCCAGGGAGATCTCTGGATCTGCGACGAGAAGGACGCGACCGCGTGCACCTGCTGCTACGTGCCGCCGCCGCCCTTCACGCCGCCGGCGGACTGATGGCGCTGATCGCTCGAGTCGACCCGGCCCACCGCTCGCCCTTCGACAGGCTCGGAGGCGAGCAGTCTTTGCTCCGCTCCTGCTGAGCGCTTCAAGCACGAGCGGGTCCCGGCATCGAGAGGCCGTCCCGTCGCGGGGCGGCCTCTCGCATTCCAGCCACTAGCCTCCGCGCGAGATGCTGCCGCTCCCCGCGGACTTCGCCTCCTCCACTCGCCCCTCGCCGTGCCACGTCACGTCACCCGAGCCGCTCGTGCGCGCGCGGAGGGCTCCGCCACCGAGCGTCAGCTCCACGGCGCCCGACCCGGACGTACGGACGTCGGCGTCGTGCGCGGTGAGCTCTCGCGCGCGGATGTCGCCCGACCCCATCGTGCGCCCGACGAGGGTCTCCGCCTTGCCCGCGAGGGTGATCTCGCCCGAGCCCCTCGTCGTGACCTCGAGCCGCGCCGCCTCGCCCCGCCAGCGGATCTCGCCCGAGCCGGTCGTGTCGAGCGCGAGGTCTCCCTTGCCGCCGTCGACGACCGCCTCGCCCGAGCCGCGGGTCTCGAGCGCCCGGAGCTCCGGGACGGTCACGATGACGCGCGCCTCGCGGGACGGCCGGACGTCGTCATCGGTGTCCACCACGAGCGTGCTGCCCTCGACGCGCGCGCGGACGTGAGGCTGGAGGTTGGAGTCGACCACGACCGACACCGCACGTGGCGGACCGACCTTCACGACCGCGTCGACGGCGCCGCGCAGCGAGATGCGATCGAAGGCGCCCGTCTCGCGCTGCTCGGTGGTGACGTTCCCGTCGCCGTCCAGGCGTCCGCGAGCGAGGGCGGGCGTGGCAGCGGAGAGGCAGGCGACGGCCGCGAGGGCGAGGCGCATGGAGTCTCCCGATCGGACGATAAGCGGCCGAGGGATGCCCGGCCCGTGCGCCGGACACCCCCCGCCGGTCCTCTCTCCCCAGAGGGACGGATCGCTCTACGCGCGCGCCGCGGACTTATTTCGCGGGCGGGAGCCGCCCCAGGTCGAGGAACGGCTTCACGAGGTCGATGGGGAGGGGGAACACGACGGTGGAGTTCTTCTCCGCGGCGATCTCGACGAGGGTCTGGAGGTAGCGGAGCTGCAGCGCGCCGGGCGAGCGCGCGATGACGTCGGCGGCCTGGCCGAGCTTCTCGGCGGCCTGGTACTCGCCCTCGGCCGCGATCACCTTCGAGCGCCGCTCTCGCTCCGCCTCGGCCTGCTTCGCCATCGCGCGCCGCATCTCGTCCGGGAGGTCCACCTGCTTCACCTCGACCGCGGTGACCTTCACGCCCCAGGGCTCG
Organism: Anaeromyxobacter sp. SG64; assembly: GCF_022690745.1. Taxonomy (NCBI): domain Bacteria; kingdom Pseudomonadati; phylum Myxococcota; class Myxococcia; order Myxococcales; family Anaeromyxobacteraceae; genus Anaeromyxobacter; species Anaeromyxobacter sp. SG64. Next base: position 12,891 of record NZ_JALCZB010000054.1, read on the forward strand.
GTGTGGCGATCGATGATCTCCTGGAGCTGGCGGTTGATCTTGTCGCGCTGGCTGAGGAGGTCGTCGAGCTCCACCTGGCCGAGCACGGAGCGGAGCGTCGTCTGGGCGAACTGGCTCGTCGCGAACAGGAAGTCCGTCACCTGGAGGAAGGCGCGGTCCGCCTGGAGCACGCGGAAGTAGATGACCGCGTTCACCTTCACGGAGACGTTGTCCCGCGTGATGACGTCCTGCGGCGGCACCTGCTCCGCGGTGATGCGCATGTCGATGATGATCATCCGGTCGATGAACGGGATGATCCACTTGAGCCCCGCGGTGCGGATACCGGCGAACCGGCCGAGCCGCAGGATCACGCCCTGCTCGTACTCGTTGATGATCCGGATGCCGGAGAGGAACCAGAGCAGGACGACGGCGATGGGGATGGCGATTCCGATGAGCGGCACGTCTGGACCTCCAGGACCGTTCGTGGAGCGGCTTGCTTCGCAGCGTGGCCCTACTATCCCGCGGCGGCCGCCTCCGCGACCACCTTCACGGTGAGACCGTCGACCGCGACGACGCGGACGCGCGCCCCCTTCGGGATCGGGAGCGCGCTGCGCGCCTGCCAGTACTCACCGTGGACGAAGACCTCGCCCGCGGCCGGGCCGACGTCCGAGAGCGCCTCGCCCGCGCTGCCGAGGAGGCCGGGCGCCCCGAGCTGCAGCGGGCGCCGCCGCGTCGCGGCGATCTTCCAGGCCATGAAGCCGAGCGCGAGCGCGACCGCGATGGGCGTGGGCCAGACGATCCAGGGGGAGATCCGGAGCGCGCCCGGCGCGAAGCGGTAGTCGGGCGAGGCCTGATCCACGAAGAAGAGCAGGCCGAGCACGAGGCACGCCGTCCCTCCGAGGCCCGCGAGGCCGTGGGTCGTGACGTAGGCCTCCACGACGAGGAGCGCCGCCCCCACGAGCAGGAGGATCACCGCGCCCGCGTTCACCGGGATGACCCGCATCCCCATGAAGCCGAGGAAGAGCGCGAACGCGCCGACGACGCCCGGCACGAAGGAGCCGGGGTGGTACAGCTCGAGCGCGATCCCGAGGGTGCCGACGAGCATGAGGATCGCGAGGACGTTCGGGTCGGCGAGGAAGGACAGGAGCTTCTGGCGGAGCGTCTTCTCGTAGGGCTCGAGCGCGGCGCCGCGGGTCCGCAGCGTGCTCTCTCCGGCGGAGGTCTTCACCTTGCGCCCGTCCGCGGCGTCGAGCGCGGAGCGGAGGTCCGGCGCGGTGAAGTCCACGACGCGCTGCATCACCGCGTCGGCCGAGGTGATGGCGACGCTCTCGCGGACCGCGCGCTCCGCCCAGTCGGCGTTCCGGCCGCGGGCGGCCGCGACGCTGCGCGCGAAGGCGGCGGTGTCGTTCTCCACCTTCTTCGCCATGTCCTTGCCGGCCTCCTCCGCGACGTCGCGGCCGGAGCCGGTCACCGGATGGGCGGCGCCGATGTTGGAGGTCGGGTGCATCGCCGCGACGTCCGCGGCGAGCGTGAGGAACACGCCCGCCGAGCCCGCCCGCGCGCCGGCGGGGCCGACCCACACGACGATCGGGGTGGGCGAGGCGAGCATCGCCTGCACGATCTCGCGGGTGGCGTCGAGCGCGCCGCCCGGCGTGTCGAGGGTGACGGCGAGCGCCGCGTAGCCGCCCTCGCGCGCCTTCGCGAGCCCCGCCTCGACGTACTCCGCGGTCCCGCCGGTGATCGGACCGCGGATCTCCAGCGTGAGCACCCGCTGCGCGCCGGCAGCGGGCGGCGCGACGGGGGCGGCGAGCGCGAGCGCCGCCGCGAGCGCGGCCGTGGCCGCGACGGTGAGGCGCGCTCTCGAAGGAAGGCGCATGGCTACCTCCGCGGCGTGGGCCGCCCGAGCTCCTTCATGACGAGCTGCAGGTCCTCCCACGCCTTCTTCTTCTCCTCCGGGCTGCGGAGGAGATAGGCCGGGTGGAACGTCGGCATGAGCTTCACGCCGCCGTAGGTCGACCAGCGGCCGCGGAGCCTGCTGATGGGCGTCGGGTCCCGGAGCAGGGTCTGCGCCGCGAACTTGCCGAGCGCGACGATCACCTTCGGTGAGATGGCGTCGATCTGCCGGCGCAGGAACGGCTCGCACGCCGCGATCTCGTCCGGCTCGGGGTTGCGGTTCCCGGGGGGGCGGCACTTCACCACGTTCGCGATGTAGACGTCCTCGCGCCGGAAGCCCATCGCCTCGATCATCCGGGTGAGGAGCTGCCCCGCCTTGCCGACGAAGGGCTCTCCTTGCGCGTCCTCGTCGGCCCCCGGCCCCTCGCCGACGAACATCAGCTCCGCCTGCGGGTTGCCCACGCCGAACACGAGGTGCGTCCGGCCTCCGGCGAGCTTGCAGCGCGTGCACTCGCCGAGGTCCTGCCGCAGCGCGAGCAGCGCGGGGCTGCCGCACCCCTTGCCGGCGAGGGAGTACTCGCCCTCGGAGGGCGCCGGCGAGCTCCCCACGCCGGGAGGAGGTGGCGCGGCCGGGGCGGTCGGGGCGGCTCGAACCGCTCCCTGCGGCGGCGGCTCCCTCGAGGTGGACGGCGGCAACACCGGTTCGGGGATCTCGGCGACGCCCGCGGAGCGCAGCCACGTGAGGTGGCGAAGCGCCTCCTCGGCGACCCGCGCGAGCTCCTCGCTCCCCTGCCCGACGTGCTTGCTCACGGCCGCTCGACCCCACGAGAAATACGGATCCGCGCGTTGCGACGCGACTGATCCGGAACCTAGAATCCCGACCAGATGACCACGAAGCGCCTGCTCGCCACCCTGCCACTTGCCGTCGTCGCGCTGCTCGTCCTGTTCCTACCGTCCGAGGCCCACGCGTGGGGCCCGCTCGCGCACCTCAGCTTCTCGGCGCAGGCGCTCGCCAGCCTCGGCGCGGTGCAGCCCTCGATGCGCGGCCTGCTCCAGGACTTCGGCCACGACTTCCTGTACGGGTCGCTCGCGGCGGACATCGTGGTCGGCAAGAACATGGCCAGGTACCTGTACCACTGTCACAACTGGCGCGTGGGCTTCAACGTCTTCAAGCAAGCGAAGCCCGGCGCGGAGCAGGCGTTCGCGCTCGGCTTCCTCGCCCACCTCTCCGCCGACACGGTCGCCCACAACTACTACGTCCCGTTCAAGACGGTCGCCTCGTTCCACAAGACGAACACGCGCCACGCCTACTGGGAGCTGCGCTACGACCAGCGCATGGACCGGACGCTCTCGCGGCTCGCCCGGCAGGTCTCGACCCGCGCGCTGCGCGAGCACGACGCCTTCCTGGACCGGACGCTCGCGGGCGCGTCGGTGCTCCCCTTCGGCGTCTCGAAGCAGCTCTTCCGCTCGCTCCTGGCGAGCGCGCGCATGACCCGGTTCCACCACGTGTCGCGCTCGCTGCTCGCGCCCGAGCGGAACCTGGTGCTCGAGCCGGACCTCGTCACCGAGACGAACGGCCTCGCGCTCGAGGCGATCCTCGGCCTGCTCACCGAGGGCGAGCGCTGCCAGGCCGCCCGCGCGGACGCCACCGGGGCGCGCAACATCCGGCTCGCGAGCGACCTCCGCAAGCAGCTCAAGCAGCGCACCGCGCGGCGGTACGTCCTCGCCCGCGACGCCCATGAGATCGCGGCGGAGACCCGCGAGAGCTTCCGCGGCGCGATCGAGGGCAAGCTCGTCCTGCCGTCCTCGCTCGCGAAGCTGGTCGCCTGAAGACGGACCGCGATCCGGCCGCGCTCATCCCCGTGGCTGGCGAGCGCCTTCCGGACGGCGCCGTGAAGCGCCGTTCCTCGACGGCCTGCTAGCTCGCCTTCGGCCGCCGCCCGTCGAGCACCGGGAGGATCCAGTCGAGGATCGCCTCGGCGACCTGCTCCTTCGTCCCCTCGATCTCGGCGAGCTCGCCCGACGAGACGAGGGCGACCCGGTTCGTGTCCGAGCCGAAGCCGGCGCCGGGCGCGCCCACCTTGTTCGCGACCACGAGATCGCAGCGCTTGGCCTTCAGCTTCTCGCGCGCGTGGACGATGACGTCCTCGGTCTCGGCGGCGAACCCGACCAGCACCGGCGCGTCCGGACGGTCCGCGAGCCGCGCGCCGAGCCCGGCGAGGATGTCCGGCGTGCGCGCGAGGACGAGCGTCTCCTCCCCCGGGGACTTCTTCCGCTTCTGCGGCGCGACCTCGCGCGGCCGGTAGTCGGACACCGCTGCCGCGCCCACGAAGAGATCCATGCCCCCGGCCGCCGCGTCCACCGCGCGCGCCATCTCCTCCGCGGTCTCGACGCGCACGACCCGGACGCCGGCGGGGTCGGCGAGCGCGGTGGGCCCGGAGACGAGCGTCACCTCCGCGCCGCGGCGCGCCGCCGTCGCCGCCACCGCGTAGCCCATCTTCCCGGTCGAGGGGTTCGAGATGAAGCGCACCGGGTCGATGGGCTCCCGCGTCGGCCCCGCGGTGACGACCACGCGGCGCCCGGCGAGGTCCTGCCGGCCGAGGAGCCGCGCCGCCGCGAGCGCGATCTGCGCCGGGTCGGCGAGGCGCCCCTCCCCCACGTCCCCGTCCGCGAGCTCCCCCGCCTCCGGGCCGACGACGTGCATCCCGCGCGCGCGGAGCGCCGCGAGGTTCTCCTGGACCGCCGCGTTCGCCCACATCCGCGTGTTCATCGCCGGCGCCACGAGCACGGGGCACCGCATCGCGAGGAGCGTGGTCGTCACGCCGTCGTCGCCCATGCCCGCACGGATCCGCGCGATGAGATCGGCCGTGGCCGGCGCGACGATGGCGAGGTCCGCCGAGCGGGCGAGGCCGAGGTGCCCGTAGGCGAGGTCGGCCGCGGGATCGAGCAGGTCGACGAGGACGGGCGCGCCGGAGATGGCCTGGAAGGTGAGCGGCCCGACGAAGCGCGTCGCGGCCGGCGTCATGGCGACGCGCAGCGTGCCGCCGCCCTTCACGACGAGGCGCCCGACCTCGCAGGCCTTGTACGCGGCGATGCCGCCGCCGACGCACAGGACGACCGTGCGGTTGCGGAAGTTCATGCGGGCCATCTTACAGCGTTGCCCGTTCGGACCGCGCCCGTCGTGAGGCGCGAGGGTGGCGTCGCGCTCCGGGCAAGCGAAAGGCCCGGACGGGCGGCGCTCGAAGCGCTTTGCGGCGGGCCCACCCGATGCCATCCTGCGCGGGCGTGGATCCCAGCCCCGCCCCATCCGAACCGACGGCCGCGCCTCGGCCGGCGAGGAAGAGCGCGCTCGCGTTCTTCGGGGTGCTGCTCGTGCTGTTCCTGCCGGGGCTCCTCGCGCAGGCGCTCCACGTCTTCGCCGGCCTCGTCTGGTCGGAGCTGTTCGTCTTCCTCCTGCCCGCGCTCGTGCTCACGCTGGGCTCCAACCTGCGCGCCGTCCCGTACCTCCGGCTCGGGCGCGTGCGCCCCGCCGCGGTGGTGCTGGGCGCGCTCTGCGGCGTCGCCGGGACCCTCCTCGCCATGGCCGTCATGGCGGCCGCGCAGCGGGTCATGCCGCGCTCCTGGATCGAGACCTTCGACGTCGCGAAGCTCTTCGATCGCTCGCTCGCCGAGCGCGTCTTCCTCGCGGTCGTCGCGACGTTCGTCGCCCCGCCGTGCGAGGAGATCGCCTTTCGCGGGTACCTGCAGACGACGCTGCTCGCGCGGCGTGCGCCGGCCGTCGCGATCGCCGGCTCGAGCCTGCTCTTCGCGGTCATCCACCTCGACCCGGTCCGCTTCCCGGCCCTGCTCGTGCTCGGCACCGTGTTCGGCTGGCTCGCGTGGCGCTCGGGCTCGCTGTGGCCCGCCGTCGCCGCCCACGCCGCGAACAACGGCCTCGTCTCGCTGTTCGCCATCGCCGCGCCGCGCGCGGCGCCCGAGGTGGAGAACCCGCCCCTCCTGGCGCTGCTCGGCGCGCTCGTCCTCGGCGCGGCGGCGCTCGCGCCGCTCCTCGCGGCGTTCCGCTCCGTCGCGGCGGGGCCGCTCTCCCCGGAGACCGCGCTCGTCCTGCGCGATCCGGCCGATCCCTCGACCCGCTTCCGGCCGGGGCGGGTGCCCGCGTGGCTCCGGCTCACGCTGCTCCTCGGCCTTCAGATCCTGCTCGCGCTCGTCCTCGCCGTCCGGATGGGCCTCTTGCCCGGCGCGCGGCGCTGAGCCGCCCTCGGGGCGCGAAGCACGAGCCGGGGAGATCGAGGCGAGCGGCCGCGTCCGTCAGATCGACCCGCGCGGCGCCGGCCCCATCCCCTCGTCCTTGGGCGGCTTGCCGCACTCGGGCATCGTGTCCTCGACGAGCTGCGCGAGCCGCCCTCGCTTCTGCGTGTCGAGGAGCGCGTCGAGCTCGTCGCGCCGCGCCTCGGGGTCGGCCCGCAGGAGGGAGCGGTACGCCCTGAGCACGCTCTCGATGCCCGCGGTCTGGACCGCCACCCAGTCGTCCTTGGCGCGCGGGTGCTCGATGAGGTAGGTCGCCATCCCGAAGATGGACTGGAGGTACAGAGCCCGCCCGTGAGGGCCGGAGTCCTCCACGAGGACGTCCAGCGGACCCGAGCAGCTCCGCACCTGGACGTCGGGGATCGCGACGATCCAGTCGAGGAGCCAGCGGCGGGAGTCGTTCGCGTCGCGCGCGAGCGGGTCCTTCTCGAGCTTGCGCGTGGTCTGCACCGCGCGCCGGCGCTCCTCGGCCGTCGAGGGTCCGCGCGCGCCCGCGAGGGCGGGGACGAGGAGCGCGAGCGCGGTGGCGACGAGCAGCGGGCGGATCACGTGGACCTCCGGAGCAGGTGCGCCGGATCCGAGCATGGGTCGCGCCACACGTCGAGCGCGACCGCACCGTCTCCTCCTTGGGGCGGAACCTCGGTAGGCCCCTCGACAACGCGGTGCGGGTAAGCGAGCTATCGACCCACGGCGGCGGGGTGCGGGCGCCCTGCGGGGCGGCGGAGGCGGGGACCGGAGGCATTCGATGGGCAACGATGGTTCGCAGCTCGAAGACCGGGTCCTCCTGCTCATGCCCACCGCCCACGGCGCCGACCTGGCGGGGCCGGCGCTGCGCCGCGCGGGGCTGAACGTCGTCTCCCTCTCCGACACGACCACGCTCGCCAGCGAGCTCGGCCGCGGCGCGGCGGCGCTGGTGCTCGAGGCGGAGGCCCTCGGCCCGGACGCCCTCACCGAGCTCTCCGGCGCGCTCGCGCTGCAGGAGGCGTGGTCGGACCTGCCGGTCATCGTCCTCTGCCCCGCCGGCCTGCGCCTGCCCGCCGCGTCGCCTGCGCCGGAGACCCTCGAGGCGCTCGGCAACGTGACGCTCGTCGAGCGGCCCGCGCAGGTCCTCACGCTCCTCGGCGCGGTGAAGCTCGCGGTACGCAACCGCCGCCGCCAGTACGCCGCGCGCGACCTCATGCGCCAGCTCGGACGCGCGGTGGACGCCCGCGACGAGTTCCTCGCGATGCTCGGCCACGAGCTGCGCAACCCGCTCGGCGCGATCCTCCTCGCGCTGCCGCTCGTCCGCGCCTCCGACGACGAGCGCCCCCGCGGGATCATCGACCGCCAGGCGCGGCGGCTCGCGCGGCTCGTCGACGACCTGCTCGAGGTCTCGCGCGTCACCCGCGGGCAGATCACGCTGCGGCGCGAGGTCGTCGACCTCAACGAGATCGTCGGCGAGGCGGTGGCGGGGCTCGCCGAGGCCGCGAGGCTCCAGGGGCTCGACCTCGCGGTGTCCCTCTGGCGCGAGCGCGTCCCCGTCCACGCCGACTCGGTCCGCGTGGAGCAGATCGTCGCGAACCTCCTCGCGAACGCGCTCAAGTACACGCCCTCCGGCGGGCGCGTCACCGTGCTCGTCGCCCGGCGCAACGAGAAGGCCTCGATCCGCGTCTGCGACGACGGGATCGGCATCCCGCCCGAGATGATCTCCCGCATCTTCGAGCCGTTCACCCAGGCCGCGACGACCATCGACCGCGCCCAGGGTGGGCTGGGGCTCGGCCTCGCGCTCGTGAAGCGGCTCGTCGACCAGCACGGCGGCACCGTCGAGGCGCGGAGCCCGGGGCCGGGCCTGGGGAGCGAGTTCGAGGTGTCGCTCCCGATCGCCGCGGTCACCGAGGCGGGGGAGCGGCCCCTGCCCCGCCAGGAGCCGCGCGCGGGCAAGCTCCGCGTCCTCGTCGTGGAGGACAACGAGGACAACCGCGACGCGCTCCGCCTGCTCGTCGAGCACCTCGGCCACGAGGTCGACGCGGTCGAGGACGGGCTCCGCGGCGTCGCGCGCGCCCTCTCGGATCACCCCGACGTGATGCTCGTGGACATCGGCTTGCCCGGGCTCGACGGCTACGAGGTCGCGCGGCGGGTCCGCGGCGCGCTCGGCCAGGGCGTGAAGCTCGTCGCCGTGACGGGCTACGGGCAGCCGGAGGACCGGCGCCGCGCCATCGCCGCCGGCTTCGACCAGCACCTCACGAAGCCGGTGGACTACGACACGCTCTTCCGGCTGTTCAAGCCGGGCTCGTGGTCGTCGCCGGTCGGAGCGGCCGCGGGCTGACGCGCCGCTCCGGGCCGCCCGGGCGCGCGCGCTGCGCGTCGCCCCGGCGCCGCGGCTACAATCGCCTCCGCATGGTCATGACCGGCCAGTTCCTGGAGCGGCCCGCGCTCGTGGACGTGCAGGGGCTCGTGCTCGAGGCGCTCTATCACCGCGGGTCACGCCGCCCGGCGCTGCTCGTCTGCCCGCCCCTCGGCGGCGGCGGCATGGACGCGCCGCCCGTGGCCGAGCTCGCCTGGAGCGCGGCGCGCGCGGGGCACCCCTCGCTCAGGTTCCAGCACCGGGGCGTCGGCGCCTCGCAGGGCGCGCCGGATCCCGCGCGCGCGCTCGACGACGCCCTCGCCGCGCTGCGACACCTCGCCGAGACCGCCGGTGGATCCATCGCGCTCGCGGGGGTGGGGTCCGGCTGCGAGACCGCGCTCGCCCTCGCGGCGGCGCGTCCCGAGCTCGCGCGGCTCGTGCTCGTCGCCCCGGAGCGCGCGCCGCGCCCGGCGGCCGGCGCGCGCGTGCTCGTGCTCGTCCCGGAGCACGGCGCGCGGGTGCAGACCGGGGAGTGCGAGGGAGCGCAGGTGGACACGGTGCCGGACGCGGACGCGCTCTTCCGGGCGGGGCTGCCGGAGATGGGGCGGAGGGCGGTGGAGTGGATCGGGAGGGGTTGAGGGGGTCCGCCGGTAGCAGAACCCGCGACCGCGACCGCGACCCCGACCTCGACCGCCCCCTACCCCACCCGCCGCAGCACGAGGCACTTCAAGTATCGCCCCTCCCGGAACTGGAGGGACACCGGGTGGTCCGGGGTCTGCCGCGTCTCCTCGACGAGCTGCAGCTCCAGCTTCGCCTTGTACGCGGCCTCCTTCACCGCCTCGGTGAACTGCTCGGCCGAGACGCGCGCGGAGCAGCTCGCGGTGACGAGCAGGCCGCCCGGGGCGAGCACGGCGAGCGCGGCGCGGTTCAGGGACGCGTAGCCCGCGAGCGCGGCGTCGACCGCCTTCTGCGACTTCGCGAACGCCGGGGGATCGCAGACGACGAGATCGAACCGGCGGCCCTCCCGCTTGTACCGGGCGAGCAGCTCGAACGCGTCCTCGGTCGCGAACGCGTGATCGGCCGGGTCGAGGCCGTTCGCGCGGAAGTTCTCGCGCGCGAGCGCGATGGCGTCCCTGTCCACGTCCACCGACACGACGTGACGCGCGCCGCCGAGCGCGGCCGCGACCGAGAAGCCTCCCGTGTAGCTGAACAGGTTCAGCGCCTCCGGCCGCCCCGCTGCGAGCGCGCGCACGCGGCGGCGGTTCTCGCGCTGGTCGAGGAAGTGGCCGGTCTTCTGCCCGCGCCGCACGTCCACGAGCACCTGCATCCCGTGCTCGTCGTAGGCGATCCGCTCCGGCGGCTCCGCGCCCCACAGGACGCGGCCCTGCGGCGCCCCGGCGTCGGCGTCGTCGAGGTCGTCGCGCGGGATCTCGTCCCGTCCGAACACGCCGGCGAGCCCCTCGGCCTCCGCCCGCAGCGCCTCCACGATCGCCGCGCGGTGGGGGGTGAGGCCGGCGGAGTAGAGCTTCAGCACCGCGAAGGTGTCGTAGCGATCCGCCACGACGCCGGGCAGCCCGTCCGACTCGCCGTGCACGAGCCTGAAGCCGGTCGTGCCGTGGACGAGCTCGCGCCGGAGCGCGATCGCGCGCGCGATCCGGCGGCGCCAGTACGCCGCGTCGATGGCCTCGGCGGGCTCCCGCGTCAGGATCCGCACGGAGATGGCGGAGTGCGGATCGTAGTAGCCGCGCGCGACGAACCGCCCCTCCTCGGTCACGTCCACGATGGCGCCCGCGGGGAGCCCCTTCGGCGCCCGCTCCACAGCCTTGCGGAACACCCACGGATGGCCCGCGCGCAGGTGGCGCGCGAGGTCCTTGCGCAGCTCCAGCTCCGCCTCGCCGCGCACCGCGCTGCCGACTGCCCTCATCGCGCCTCCGCCCTGGCGCGCCTCGCGCGCCGGCCCGTGCGCGCGCGCTCCTCGCGCGCGCGTGAGAAGTTCCCCACGACGAGCCCCGGCCGCGCCGCCTTCAGCTCGGCCACGAGTCGCCGGATCCCGAGGGCGCGTCCCGCCCCGCCGCGGCCTCGCGCGAGCTCCGCGTAGACGTCCGGATCGAGCGCGAGCGGCCGCGTCTGGACCTGGTCCACACCCGTCTCGGCGACGAGCCGGCACAGCCGCTCCGCCTCGCCCTCGCGGTCGGTGACGCCCGGGAAGGTGAGCAGGTTCAGCGCGACGTACGCGCCCTTCGCCTTCGCGACGTGGAGCGAGCGCACGACGTCCTCGAGGCCGTAGCCGCTCGGGCGGTAGTACGCCGCGTACAGGTCGGGCGAGGCCGAGTTCGTCGAGATCCGCACCGAGTCGAGCCCCGCGTCGCAGAGCTTCCCGAGCGCGGCCGGGAGCGAGCCGTTCGTGTTCGCGTGCAGCGAGCCGCGCGGAGTCTCCGCCCGCACGCGCCGGAGCGCCCGCTCGATCTCCTTCCAGCGCGTGAGCGGCTCCCCCTCGCAGCCCTGGCCGAAGCTCACCATCACGTGCCCCGTCGCGCGCGCGAGGTGGCGCAGGGCCACCTCCGCCATCTCGTCCGCGGTCGGCGCCTGCGCGATCCGCTCGTGGCTCGAGGGCGGCATCCCCTCCTGCTGCTCGGAGAGGCAGCCGACGCACGAGGCGTTGCACGACGCCGACGCCGGGATCGCCCCCTCGTCCCGGCCGTAGAACGTGTTCTGCGCGGTGAAGCAGCGCCACTCGAGCGCGCAGCGCGCGAGCTGCCGGTAGATGGGGTTGTCGGACTCCTCGAGCGTGCGCGCGACGAGGTCGGGGAGCTCCTCGGTCGAGTGCGCGGCCGGGCTCCAGTGGCTCCGGCGATCCGTGTGCAGGGCCCACGCGACGGGACCGCGCGCGCCGAGGGCCGCGGCCGTGTACGCCCACTGCGGGAGGATCGGCGCCTCGCCGGTCGTGGGGAGGGCCGCCCTGGCCGCGGCTGGCAGGAACGTCCGCGTGTACCCCGGCGGCAAGGTGGCGCCCACGGCGTGCGGCTTCACCCTCCTGCGCCCGATCTTGACCTCGTGGAGGACGATCGGTTCGCCCGTCGCCGGATCGAGGCCCACGGGCCGCCGGCCCGGGAGCATGCAGAGGGACGCCCCCTCGGGGAGGTCGAGCGGGCGCTCGCGCGTCGCGAGGATCTCGTCGCCGCTCCGCACGGCGGCGTCGAGCTCGGGGTGGTCGTAGACGTTTCCGCGGTCGTCCGCGAAGAGGAGCTTCGGCATTCGGCGTTCTATCTAAGCGTGGCGCGCGGCGTCGCCCGGGCGGAGGGTACGATCTCGCGGCCCGCGGTCATACCACGCAGGCGGCCGGCCAGGCGCCCGCCTCCGCGCCCGTGCCTCCGCTCCGGCTCGCGCCTCGGAGGCATGCGTACCCCCTCAGGGCCGATTAGAATTCGCGGGTCCTTTCCGTCATCTCGACTGCATGCACCCCTGGCGACCGGGCGCGGGGGTGAGGCGCGGGAATCGTTTCGGCCGGCTGCTCGTTCCCTGGGTCGTGGTACGAGGGAAGCGGAGCACGGACGAGCGGAATAGAACCCGGGTGGGAGACACGAACCCCTGATGTTCGATCTGAGACAGACCGATCTCACGCGTGGCGAGTTCGAGGAGCTCGCGCTCAAGCACCTCGACCCGCTGTACTCCGCGGCCCTCCGGCTCACCAAGAACGACCGCGACGCGGAGGATCTCGTCCAGGACACGTTCCTGCGGGCCTACCGGTTCTTCGAGAAGTTCGAGCGAGGAACCAACATGAAGGCCTGGCTGTTCAAGATCCTGACGAACACCTTCATCAACCGCTACCGGCGGTCGGTGAAGGAGCGGAACATCGTCGAGGGATCCGAGCGCGACGCCGTGCACGAGCGGTTCGTGTCGAGGGAGGCGGCGGAGTTCGCCGCGAACCCGGAGCAGTACTTCTTCGACCGGCTGCTGTCCGACGACGTGCTCAAGGCCGTCGACTCGCTCCCCATCGACTTCCGGCTCGTCGTGATCCTCGCGGACCTCCAGGAGTTCTCGTACAAGGAGATCGCCGAGATCCTGGACGTCCCGGTGGGCACCGTCATGAGCCGCCTGTACCGCGGGCGGCGCCTCCTCCAGAAGGCGCTCGCGAGCTACGCGGTGGTCTCGGGCGTGCTGCAGGAGGTCGGGGAAGACGGCAGCATCGACCTCGAGACGTATCGGAAGCGCCGCGGCAAGTCGGCGTAAGGCCCCGGCGGAACGCGCCCATGGCGATCGAACCCACGCTCATCGCGGCCCTCGAATGCAGCGACGTCGAGCGCTCGGTCGATCCGTACCTCGACCGCGAGTTCGACGAGCGCGAGCGGTCCGAGATGGACGTCCACCTCGCCGCGTGCCCGCGCTGCCGCGCGCTCGTCGAGCGGCAGGCCCGGATGCGCGCCGCGCTGCGCGCGAAGCTCCGCGAGGCGCTCGGTGAGGACGCACCCTCCGGCCGCGCCCCGCCCGCGCTCCGCACCCGCATCGAGGGGGCCCTCGCGCGCCGCCGCAAGCCGCTCTGGCGCCGCGCCCTCGCGCCCATCCCGATCGCCACCCTCGCCGCCTGCGTCGCGGGCGTCCTGCTCGTGCTCTGGCTCGATCCCCTCGGCCACGGCGGCAGCCCGCTCCTGGAGGACGCGATCCGCAAGCACCACCGCGAGCTCCCGCTCGAGGTGACCTTCACCGATCCCGAGAGCGGCATCCCCGGCTGGTTCGCCGGGAAGCTCGACTTCAACCCGGCTCCGCCACGCTTCCGCGCCGCCGGCGTGCAGGTGCTGGGCGCGCGCCTGTCGCACATCGGCGCGTGGCCGGCCGCCTACATCCGCTACCAGCTCCCCCGCGGCCAGGCCGGCCTGTTCATCGTCGACGATCCCGACGGCCGGTTCGACGCGTCCGGGCGCGAGGTGAAGATCGGGCCGCACAAGGTCAAGATCGCGACCGCCCGCGGCTACAACGTGGCGGTCTGGCGCCAGGACGAGATCGTCTACTCCCTCGTCTCCGACCTCGACGAAGCTCAGCTCTTCGATCTCGTCCAGACTGCGCAGGCCGACGCCTCTCATTAGCCGCGCATTTTGATCCGCGCCCGGGCTGGGGTAGAGTTTCCCAGCCTTTTCCGCGCGGTTGCCTCATCGCCGCGCCCCGTCCCGCCCCTCCCGGAACGCGCGATGCCCACGAAGATCCTCCTCATCGAGAACGACGCCGCCCTCGCGTCGGCGCTCACCGACGCCCTCGAGTCCGAAGGCTTCGAGGTCCGCGCCACCGGGGACGGCAAGGAGGGGCTCGACCTCGCGCGCGAGTGGGGCCCGCAGGCCGTGGTGCTCTGCGTCGAGCTCCCGGGCATGAGCGGCTACCTCGTCTGCCAGCGGCTCAAGAAGGACGACGCCCTCAAGTCGATCCCGCTCGTGCTCACGAGCGCGGAGGCCACCGAGGAGACGTTCGAGAAGCACCGCGCGTTGAAGGTCCGCGCCGACGAGTACCTCTTCAAGCCGTACGCCACCGAGGCGCTCGTGGACGCCGTGCTTCGGGTCGCCGGCGCGCCGGAGCCGGCAGACGAGTACGACATCCCGCGCCCGGCCGACGATCTCGAGGAGGAGGAGCTCGTGAGCCTCGAGGACGCGATGGGCCTCGAGGCGCTCCCCAACGAGCCGGTGGAGGATCTCCCCGCGCTCGACCTGTCGGCGCTCCCGGACGAGCCGGTCGAGAGCCCGCGCAGCGCGGGCGCGGACGACGAGCTGCGCCTGCTCGACGACGCGTTCGAGGAGCTCGCCGCCCCGCGGACCGCGGGCGAGGACGAAGGGCTCGACCTAGAGCTCGGGCTGCCGCAGCCCGAGGACGGCGAGCCGTTCCGCCTCGACGACGGCGTCCTCGAGACCGGCGCGCCCGCGGACGGCGGGGAGCCCGAGCTCGGGCTCGACGCGCTCTCCGACGGGCCGGACTCGCTCGGGCTCCCCGAGGGCGACGACGACCGCCCGCCCTTCCGTGAGCACGACCGGCCGGACGACGCTGCGCCGGCCCGGGCGGCCCGGCCGGCTCCGCGCGCCCCCGTCCGCGGCGCGAGCGCAGACCTCCTCCGCGCCGCGGGCATCCCCCTCCTCGACGAGCTGCCCGCGCCGGCGACCTCCGGCTCCGCGGCCCGCGCCGACGTGGGGCGGCTCGAGCGCGAGCTCGAGGACGCGCGCGCGCGA
>NZ_JALCZB010000055.1:0-5993 GCF_022690745.1 Anaeromyxobacter sp. SG64
CTCGCGGACCACGCGCCGGACCTCCTCGAAGGCGCCCTGGCGGAAGAACCATGGGACTCACTCCGAGAGCGTATCGCTGCCGCTCAGGTGTGCTGATTTGAGGGGATCCGTCAGGCCGAGCCCACAACCTGCTTCACGCGGAGAGCACCTTCGGGCGCGAGCACATGGATCGCTTCCGCCGCGACGCGGGCGATAGGCCATCGACACTCTCGCGCGCTGGCGCGGTGCCCCTGCGTCCCGGGATGCAGCTGGGCATGTGGGCGCCCTGATTCGCGGCCGCGACGGAGCTGGCCGAACCTCCGGCGAACCGGGGTTGAACTCGCAATGGCCGCGCGGCTAGAGCGTCGACTCGCCGCTCGCGTACTTCCGGGCTTCCGAACCCCTGCGCCCCCGCCGGTGACGCTCACCGCTCTGCCGCCCGCAGTGCTCCGCCCGGAGCGTTCCCGGCGCGCGCGTGCTGACCCGTCGATGCCCAGCCGGAGCGCGCGGTGCGCCGCTCGGCCGACCGAAGCCGCTCCCTCGGTTAGAGCAGCCGAAAATGTGTTCGAATCCTGAGACTGCCTCCGTACGCCGCAGGCGCGAGGAGCGAGGACGCCCGCCGCAGGCCCGGTATCGTTCGCCGACGTGGAAAGGCCCGGGCCGCGCTTGGCGCGGCCCGGGCCGAGGATCAGCTCACGTTACGTGCCGTGGTGGCACGCCGCGCACATGTTGTTGTTCCGGCGGTCGTCGTCGTCGTGCTTGCGGAGGAACGTCCGCGGGTGCGGGTTCCCGCCCGCGCCGCCGACCTGGTGGCAGAGCACGCAGACCGAGTCGGCGCCCTGGTCGTGGCAGGCGGCGCAGCTCGAGATGTCGCGGCGGGCGGCGTCGCCGTGGAAGTTCCCGCTCGCGCGGTCGTTCGCCCAGCCGGCCTTCTCGTGCGTCGCGGGGACCCGCGAGCCGCTGAAGAGCTTCGTCAGGTTCTGCTGCTCGTGGCAGGACTCGCAGTACTTCTTGCCGTGGCAGCGCGAGCAGCTCGCCGGATCCTGGGCGGCCTCGATCATGTGGCGCGAGACGTAGTCACCGCGGTGGATGAAGTCCCGCTTCACCTCCTCGGGGAAGATGATCGAGGGGCG
This sequence comes from Anaeromyxobacter sp. SG64, assembly GCF_022690745.1. NCBI lineage: Bacteria > Pseudomonadati > Myxococcota > Myxococcia > Myxococcales > Anaeromyxobacteraceae > Anaeromyxobacter > Anaeromyxobacter sp. SG64. The sequence goes on from NZ_JALCZB010000055.1 coordinate 1,113, forward strand.
GGCGGCCGCCGTGGTGGGCGAGTGGCACTGCGAGCAGTAGGTCTGGTCGTGGCACTGCGCGCAGCTCTCCGCGCTCGGGCGCGCGAGCGGACCGTGGAGCCGGAGCCAGTCGCCCTTGTGCGCGTACGCGCGCTCGGGGAAGTAGCCCTTCAGGTCCACGTGGCAGGGCCGGCAGCGGCCCTCGTTGAAGTCGGTCTGGTGCTTGTGACAGGAGGTGCAGATGTCCATCGGCGGCGACCAGAACGGCTCACCGGCCTCCGGGAGCTTCTTGTGGCAGGTGTCGCACTTCCCCTTCACCGCGGCCTGGCCGAGGTGCTTGGCGTGCGAGAAGCTGAGGCGCGGCTCGATCGCGGCGGGCTTCGGCGCGGTCTTGTCCTCGTGACACTCCTTGCACTTGTCGGTGGCGGGGAGGTGCCGCTGGGTGAGCGAGGTCGCCTTGTCGATCCCGGCGTGGCAGTCAGTGCACTCGATGCCCTGATCCACGTGGATCGAGTGCACGAACTCGGTCTCGGGCCGCTGGGCCTTCTCGTCCTTCTCGACGTTCTTCGCCTTGGCGCTGCAGCCCGCGGCGACGAGCGCGGCCGCGAGGACGACGGGGAGCGTGCGGTTCATTAGCGCACCTCCCGGATGCGGTAGGTCTGGTTGTAAACGAGCTTCGCCATGACGTCGTACGTCTGCTCCAGGAAGGGGGTCATGCCGGCGCGCCCCGCGACGACGGCGCTGAAGCCCTTGGCGAGCTCGACGCCCGCCGTGAGCGTGCCGGAGATCGAGTAGTCCTCGCCGTTCACCTGCTCGCGGAAGAAGTGACCGAGCACGTCCGCCGCGGCGAAGAACTTGCCGAAGTCCTGGCGACCGAAGAGCCGGCCGCCGACGTACCCGTTCTCGAGGGCGTCCAGGTAGAACACCTCGGCGCCGGCGGCGGTCTCGCCGCGCTCCCAGTCGAGGCTTCCCTGGACCAGGTGGCCGTAGTAGTCGCCGTCCTCGCCGGGCTCGATGGCGAGGTGGTAGTCGGCCCCGACCTCGAGCCCGTGCTGGAGCTCGTAGCGGACGCCGCCGCCGATGTCGTTGCGGCGCTCGGTCGAGAAGACGGACAGGATCGAGTTCCGCGCCAGGAAGAGGTCCGGCGCGGTGAAGCGCCAGTCGGCCGTGAGGTGCAGCCGCGGCTTCACCGACCAGCTCACCGCCGCGTTCCCCTCGGAGAACCGCTCGTCGTAGAGGCTGTAGGAGCCGAAGCCGGAGAGGGTGAGGTTCTTCGCCAGCGGCTGGAGGCGGAAGTCCGCCCCGACCTCCTGGCGGACGGGGTCGCCGCCGTCCTCGACGAAGTTCGCCGAGGCGCCGACGTCGAGGCCGCGCCCCGCGTAGCCCGGGATGGGGACGAAGACCGCCGCGCGCCCGCCGTAGGCGAGATCGCCCGCGACCGGGTTCCAGCTGCGGACGCCGCTGCGCGTGCCGAACCGCTGCGACACCGGCGCGCCGGCATAGCCGGAGAGGCGGAGGCCGAAGGGCAGCGTCACGATCGCCTCGCCGCCGTCGAGCTGGATCATCCGCGCGACGCCGGTCATGACGTGCGTCCGGCCGAGCCGGAGCGTCAGCGCGTCGCCGAGCAGGCGGCCCGAGAGGTAGCCCGTCATGACGTCGCCGGTCAGGTCCGAGCCCGTCCCGTTGTCCCAGCGCCGATCCGCGAGCTCGTACGAGCCCCAGGTCGAGACGACGAGCTGCAGGTCCTTCGCGATCGGGTTCGTCACGCCGCGCGCGGCGATGTTGAGGATCTCGTACGCGGGGGCGACGGTGACGAGCTCGGGCTTCTCACCCGGCACGCCGCCGCGCGTCTGCTCACCCACGGTGAGGAGCGTGGTCGAGGTCACCTCGACCGTGTCTGCCCGCACCGCGGGGCCGGCGAGGATCGCCAGTCCGAGGGCGATGACTGGTGTGATGTTGCGCATCAGGAGCTCACCTCGAGCGTGGGTGCGTCGCGGCAAGGCTCGGCGGAGGCGCCGGCCAACGGCCGCGGAGTTCCGCGGACGATGACACAGGGTGCTTCGCTCAATCTTGTCGAAGATCATTTACACCCCGGAAACCTCCGTTGCGGTACGGGATTTCCATCGCCGGGGGCGGGCGTCTGCGCGGGTGGACGGAGCGTGAAGCCGGCGCCCTGCCGGCCCCCGATTATGATGTGACGATGCGCCGCGCTCTCGTGCTCCTCGCTCTCCTCGCCACGGCCTGCGCCGGAGGGCGCACCGTCCAGCGCTCCCCCCTGATCGGCCAGCGCGCGGAGCTCGCCGCGGAGGACCTGGCGGGGCGGGAGGTGCGGGTCCCGGCCGACTCGGCCGGGAAGGTGCGGATCATCGACTTCTGGGCGAGCTGGTGCGAGCCGTGCCGCGAGCAGCTCCCCCTCCTCGACCGGCTCGCCCGCGACTACGGCTCACGGGGGCTCGCCGTGTACGGCGTCGCCTTCGACGAGGACCGCGCGATGGTGGAGGCGTTCCTCTCGGCGACCCCGGTGTCGTTCCCCATCCTGTGGGACCGCGGCGGGGGCCGCCTCTCGGCGCCGTTCTCGATCAGCCGGTTGCCGACGACCCTCCTCGTGGACCGCGCCGGGGTCGTCCGCTTCGTCCACCTGGGATACGACGTGGCGGAGGGGCGAAAGCTGGAGGGCGAGGTCCGCGAGCTCCTCGGGGAGTGACCGTCAGGAGCGGGTTTCCGGAGAAGGCGGCACGGGCGCCGGCACGAGCGAGAACCGCACCCGCTCCCGCTCGCGCTCGACCTCGCCCGCGTCGGCGGGCGACTCGCGCAGCCAGTACGCCATCTCGTCCGCCTCCCACGTGTACGGCTCGCCGTCCATGAGCACCCGCCCCTCGGCGACCGCGTTCGTCGCCTCGAGGAGCGGCACGTCGGCGAGGTCCCGGATGAGCGCGTCGAAGCGGCCCTGCCGCTCGGGGTCGATGAAGGCGAACGCGTAGCGGGCGGCGTAGGCGGTGTGGAAATAGGCCGGCCGGAACACGACCCCGCCGAGGCCGAGCCGGACCGCCATGCGCGCGAGCATCGTGCCCGCCTCGCGCGCGAGCCCGAGGCCCGGGACGTCCTGGCCGGGGAGGCGCGGCCGGCGCTCGCTGAACTGCGCGCGCGGGTTCCGCAGCGAGAGCCAGTGGACGTACAGGACCTCCACGCCGAGGACCCGCCTGCGCTCGAGGACGATCTCCACGAGCACGTGCTCCTGGGCCTCCGACTCGCCGTACACGCGGATCCGCTCGCCGAGGCCGGTGGAGTCGAACGTGACGCGGAACTGCCGGTACCCGAGCCGCTCGAGCTGAGCGAGGATCCCGTAGCGGAAGAGCGCGTGCTCCATCCCGGAGGCGGTGTAGAAGCCGAGCAGGAGCCGCTGCCGGTGCGGCCGGATCCCGAGCGCCTCCTCGAGGTCGTCGGCGGTGAGCTCGCCCTGTTCGGTGAGCTCGCCCGGCGACATCTCGTGGGACAGCACCGTGAAGCGCGCGCCGAGGGGGTCGTAGTCGGCGGGGATGGGCTCGGAGGAGCCCGCCGCGAGGGCCATGCCCGTCCCGCCGAGCACGCGCCAGGCGAGGCTGGAGTAGCCGCCGGCGGGCAGCCACACCGTCGGGACCCCGTCGAGCTCCGTCGCCACGAGGAGATCGCGCTCGCGGGCCCCCTCGAGCGTGAGCCCGAGCTTCCCGAAGCGATCCCCCTGCAGCACGTCGCCCCCCGCGAGCACGAACGCGAGCTGCGGGCGCGGCATCCGCTCGAGGAGGGCGGTGAGCGCCTCGAGGTACGCCGCGTCGCCGGCTCCCTCCGGCAGGACCGTCTCGTCCACGTCCTCGAGCGGGCCCCAGTCGGATCCGGAGATGGAGCCGATCCAGCGGTCGCGGTCCCGGGCCAGGCAGGCGGCGATCCCGTCGGGCGGGTGGGCGTCGAGATCGAGCACCGCGACGCGCGCCGAGAAGCCGTCCTCGCGCAGCGCCGCCACCGCGACGGCCACGTCGTTCACCGGGCAGAAGCCGCCCGCCGCGCCGGGGGCGGCGTGATGGAACCCGCCGAGCAGGTTCAGGGCGGGGTGCTTCGTCCGGAGCGTCTCTCGCGCCGCGGCCAGGGTGGCGCCGCAGGCGAGGCGGATGGTGGTCATGACCTCGTCCACCGGCACGTCGGAGGGGTCCACCGCGAAGATGTGGGCCATGGTCGCGGGCCGCCCGAGCGACTCGAGCAGCTCGGGCGTGTGGACGCGGGCGAGGTCGTCGTAGGCGATGCGGCGGGGCGCGTGCACCGCGCTCGCGGGCACGGCGCCGCACTCGCGCAGCCACCACATGACGAAGTCGGCGCGGCGCGGCTCCATCCCCGCGCCGACCTCGAGCCCGGACAGCGGCAGGCGGTACCGCGGGTCGTACCAGACGCTCACGTCCCGGCGGTGAAGCCAGGAGCGGAGCCGGTAGAGGAGGGTGCGGGCCCGCAGCAAGGGCTACCGGTGGCCCGGCGGCGCGAACGGCGGCTCGCCGCCTCCCCTCGGCACGTCGGCGCCGAGCTTCGCGCGCGAGGCGCGGCCGGCCCGGGCCGCGAGCCACCAGCCGATGGCCGTCTCGAAGGCGATCCAGGCGATGGCGATCCAGGCCGCCCGCAGGAGGAGCCCGAGCGCGCTGGCGCAGCGGGCGTACTGCTCGTCGAAGGTGCGCGCGTCGGTCAGGAACGGCGTCGCACGGACCGTGTACCCGACGATGAAGACGAGGAAGATCGAGCGCAGGATCGCGAGGAGCTTGAGCATGCCCCGAGTGTAGCGCAGCGCGGGCCCGCGGTCCGGAACGTGGCGCGGGGCCCCCCCGGGGGGGGGGGGCCCCGCGCCCGGCGCGGCAGGGGGGGCAAAAACCCGGCCGCGAGCCGGGC
>NZ_JALCZB010000055.1:6003-27080 GCF_022690745.1 Anaeromyxobacter sp. SG64
TGCGCCGCCCCCGTGTGCCCCCCCGCCCGGGCCCGGGGGCCGCACGGGGGCGCGGCCCCCCGGCGGTGCGGGGGCCCGCGGCTCGCGGAGCTACTGAGGGAACTTCACGAGGCCGTAGCGCGTCGCGCCGCCGATCGTGGCGCGCACGATGGCGTTCCGGCTGCCGTCGGGCGCGAGGAAGACGAACAGGCCCTCGGCGGCGTACGGAGCGCTGGCCTCCGCCCAGACGGGGATGGGCTCGGTGGCGGCGCCGGGGAGCGCCACGAAGGAGGCGTCGTAGCGGTGGACGGCCGTGGCAGTCGCGTCGAGGAGCGCCACGTTGCCGAGGGTGTCCGCGTGCGCGAACCGCACCGAGGTCACGCCGGGGAACGACCCCATCGACGCCGAGAGGTAGTCCGCCGTCGAGTAGATGAGGTTGCAGGTCGAGAAGAGGTGGTTCCCGTTCTGCTCCACCCACAGCCGGGCCGAGGTGCACCCCGACGCCGTGCCGAGCTGGAGGAGGTCGCCGCTGTTCTGGAGCACCCACTGCTCCACCGAGCTGCCGTCCGCGACGTAGAAGCGGTTCGGGTCCGTCGGATCCGCCGCCCCGCCGGTGCCGTACAGGGCGCGCGTGGTGAGCGCGCCGTTGCTCGTGTCGAGGTCCCCGATCCACTGGCCGGAGGTCTTCGGGAAGACGAACACGTGCCTCGACGAGACGGCGGCGAGATCGTTCACCTGGAAGTTGGCGGAGATCGAGCTCGTGACGGCCGGCGTCGCGCCGAGCGAGACGACCCGCAGCCAGACGTCGTCGCCGACGACCGCCGTCGCGCCGCTGGCGAGCACGCCGACGACGTTCGGCGCGGTCTGGAGCGCGACGCTCGCGGTCTCGGCGCCCGTGTTGGCGTCGAGCACCCACAGCCTGCCGCCGCCGGCGACCGCCGGGTCGGCGCCGACGAGGACGATCTTGCCGGCGGCGTACTCGGCGTCGCGCACCTCGTGGCCGAGGTCCTGGATGTGCGGCCACGCGGTCACCGTGACCGTATCGCTCGTGCAGGCCCCCGGGCGATCGCAGACCGTCACCTGCAGCACGTAGTCGCCGAGCAGGTCGGGGGTGAAGCTCGCGCTCGCCGTGTCGGCGCCCGTGAGCGAGCCGGCGGTCACGGCGCTGCCGGTGGGCGTGTCGACGACCGTCCAGGCCCACGTGAAGGTCGTGTCCCCGTTGACGTCGGAGGCGCTGGCCTGCGTCGCCACCGAGGGCCAGACCGTGGGGGTCGCGGTGCGGTTCACGGCTCGTGCGGGCCCCGCCTCGGCGACGGGGGCGTCGTTCACGCAGGTGACCGTCTTCGGGACCGTGGTGGTGTTCACGCCGTCCGTCGCGGCGAGCGTGACGACCCAGTCGCCCTCGTCCGCGGGCGCCGGCCCGCAGGTGACGGGCAGCGAGACCGCGCCGCGGCAGGAGCCCGGCGTGCCGGCGGGCTGCGCGGTGCCGCCGGGCGGCGTCACCGTCCAGCTGCACTCGAGCGGATCCCCGTCGGCGTCCGCGACCGTCCCCTGCGCCGTGAACGAGACGTTCCGCGACTGGGTGGCGGGCACGGTGACGGTCACCGCCGGCGCCGTGTTGATCGCCGTGACGACGACCGTGTCCGTGTTCGTGAGGAAGCCGTCAGACACGGTGAGCGTGAGCTCGTAGGGGCCGGTCACGTCCGGCGTGAACGAGGGCGTCGCGCCGGTGGTGCTGGAGAGCACCGCGGTGGTCGAGCCCGGGGGTGGGCGGAGCGACCAGGTGTACTCGAGCGCGGTGCCGTCCGGATCGCTGCTCGCGTTGGAGAGCGTGAACGGCACGTGGCGCGGGACGGTCGCGTCCGCGCCCGCGTCGGCGACGGGCGCGCGGTCCGGCGCGCAGGTGTTCGTGTCCATCCGGCACAGGCCGCTGCAGCACTCGTTCGAGAAGCCGCAGGTGTCGCCGTCGACGCGGCACTGCACCTCGCTCGTGCAGTGGCTCGCGACGCACACGCGCGGGTAGCCGCAGTCGTCGCTGTTCCGGCACATCCCGCCCTCGAGCGGGTTGCGCATGCAGGTGCCCTGCACGCAGCCGTAGGAGCAGCAGTCGGCGTTCTCGCCGCACGCGGTGCCGGTCGGCCGGCAGGAGGCGTCGGGGGAGGTGATCGTGTCCTGCTGGCACGCCGCGGCGAGGAGGGCGGCGAGGGCGACGGCGAGCTTCGTGCTCGTGGGGAGGCGCATGGTGGATTTGCTCCTAGAGCCGGAACGAGACGCCGGCCGCGAACGACCAGTCGGCGCCGCCGTCGAGGTCGTAGCCGACGGAGAGGGGCTCGAGATCCAGGACGAGCTTGGGCGAGAGGGCGACGCTGCCGCCGAGGCCGAGGCGGAAGATCCCCGTGGTGGACGTCTGGGTCTCGCGGATCCGGCCGACGAACACCTGGTCGACGAGGACCGTCACGCGGTGGTGGACGACGCCCACGCCCGCGTCCGCGCGGACCGCGGCCTTTCCGCCGCGGAGCGGCAGCGCGAGCCGCACGCCCGGCGTGGCCTCGAAGCTCACGCCGCTCGTCTCGATGCCGTCGGCCTCCTTCGGCCGGACGTAGACCGCGCGCAGGGGGGCGACGAGCCCGACGGAGAGCCCCGCGGGCGTGCGGGAGAGCGGGAGCACGCCCTCGAGCCGCAGCATGGGGGACAGGTCGCCGCCGTCCTGGCTGCGGGAGAAGCCGAAGAGCGCCGCGGCGCGCAGCGGGTCGCGCCCGCCGGGAGTCGACGCCGGCAGGCGCGAGGTGCCCGGCGGCGGCGGCGGGAGCGGGATCGCGCCGGACTGGGCGGCGGCGGCGCCGGCCGCGCCGGCGAGGACGAGCGCGAGGAGCGCGCGGGCGAGGAGGGGGATCTTCATGGCGGGTCCTCCGGAGCTCACAGGCGGTGGCTCGCGGACACGAGGAACGAGAAGGCGGAGCCGACGCCGTCGCCGAACCGAACGTCGAAGCCGACGAGCTGGGCGCCGACGCGGACGTTCGGGGTCGGCGTGAACGCGAGCCCGCCCGCGAGCCGCGCCACGCCGGCGACGCCGCCCGAGACCGGCTCGACGTGGCCGATGCCCGGGACGTCGACGGAGCCGGAGGCGGCGGTGTAGGCGACGCCGAGGCCGGCGTCTCCGTGGATCCAGAGCTTCGGGCCGAGCGCGTAGGTCACGCGCGCCGCGGGCACCACCTCGAAGAGGTTCGCGCCCCACTCCATCGCGACGGTGCCCATCATCGGCACGGGGACGTCCTGGGAGTCCGACGCGTGCAGCACCCCCGCGGAGATCACCCAGCCGAGCGCCGCGCGCGGCGAGAGCGCGCGCACCGTGCGCTCCGCGTCGACGCGGAGCTTCAGGGCGCTGTAGCTCGCGTCCCCGATCCCGAACTCTGCGCCGAGGAGCGTCGCGATCCGCCACTCCGGCTCGGCGAACCAGCCCGCCGGCGGCTCCTGGGAGAGCCCGCCCGCCGTCTCCGCCGCGACCGGAGCGGACCCCTGGGCCACAGGGGCGGGAGCGGGCGCGGGCTCCGCGGCGACCGCGGGCGCGGCCGGCGCCGCGAGGGCCTTCGCCGCGGGCTTCTTCGCGGCGCTGGCCGGCGCGCGCCGCGAGGGCGACGTCTGCGCCCGCGCGGCGGGAGAGGCCGCCAGGGCGGCGGCGAGGACGACTGCGAGGCGGCGTGCGATCATGAGATCCACCCAGGGGGAAAGTTCGCGGGAGGTTAATTCACCGCACGAGAGTTGTGAACGAAACGTGAACGCCGCGCGCGTCGCGTGATCCTGGGATGAGTGGAGGTGGGAGGGGCGGCGCGGCGTGGCGCGCCCACGACGGCTGCGGACGGGGGCCGAGGTGGCTATGCTCTCGAGCGACCGCGGGACTCGTCCGCGGCGCTCGGAAGACGGAGGTGCAAGTGGCGGAGTCGGCGGAGCTGAGGGACGCGTGCGCCGAGGCGGCGCGACGGGGCGGGGCGGTGCTGCGCGAGAAGTGGGGCGGGAAGCGCACCATCGAGCTGAAGGGCGGGATCGACCTCGTCACCGACGCGGATCGGGCGGCCGAGGCCGCGGTCCTCGGGTTCCTCCGGAGCCGCCTCCCCGGCGCAGCCATCCTGGCGGAGGAGTCGGGCGTCTCGGGGGGCGACGGGGGCGAGCTCCGCTTCTTCGTGGACCCGCTCGACGGGACCACCAACTACGCGCACGGAGTGCCGCACTTCGCGGTGAACGTCGCGGTCGCGGACGCGCGCGGCCTCGCGGCGGGCGCGACCTACGACCCGCTGCGCGACGAGCTCTTCACCGCGGCGCGCGGCGAGGGGGCGTTCCTCGGCGACGTCCGCCTGCGCCACTCCGGCCGCGCCGAGCTCGTCGGCTCGCTCCTCGTGACCGGGTTCCCCTACGACATCCACCAGCACCACGACTACCCGCTGCGGCTCTTCGGCGCGTTCCTGCGCCGGGCGCGCGCGGTGCGCCGCTTCGGCTCGGCCGCGCTCGACCTCGCCTACGTGGCGGCGGGCCGGTTCGACGGGTTCTGGGAGCAGCGGCTCAAGCCGTGGGACGTCGCCGCCGGGATCCTCCTCGCGCGGGAGGCCGGCGCGCTCGTCACGGACATGGCCGGCGGCGAGCGCATGCTCGACACGGGCGACATCGTCGCCGCGCCGCCGTCGCTGCACGCGCCCATGCTCGAGGTCATCGGCTCGGTGCCGCGCTGAGCGGCGGGGCGCCTGCGCCGGCCGCGGGCGCCTCCAGCGCCGGCGTGCCGGGCGGGCCTCCCGAGGCGCCGGCGGCCGGGACGGCCGTCACGGCGGCTGCGGCCGGCGCGGGGGAGGGCGGGCGCGGGGCGCGGGGCGGCGCCTTCCCGGAGGCGGGGTCGATCCCGAGCAGCGACTCGGGATCCACGAACAGCCCGCCCACGCGCACGCTCCAGTGCAGGTGCGGGCCGCTGGCGCGCCCGGTCGCTCCGAGGAGCCCGATCCGCGCGCCGCGCCGGACCGCCTGGCCCGGGCGGACGTCGATGCGGGAGAGGTGGAAGTAGGCCGTGAACACGCCGGCGCCGTGAGAGAGGAGGACCGTCCGCCCGGAGAGGTAGGCCTCCCGCACGAGGACGACGACGCCGTCGTTCGCGGCACGGATCGGCGCGCCCACGGGTCCGGTCACGTCGGCGCCGTAGTGGACGCTCTGCTTCACGCCGTCGAACACGCGCTTTTCGCCGAAGTGCCCGGAGAGGCGCGCGCGCCGGGGCCACGCGAAGGCGCGCCGGAAGCGGGGCGGCTCCGGGGGCCGCGCGTAGGCGGCGTCGAACGCGGCCCGATCCGCGGCGATGCGCGCCGTGACGTCGGGCGGCGGCTCCACGAAGCGGGCGGGCACGCCGGAGATCTCGCGCGCGGGCCAGCCCGGCTCCACGACGGCGAGCGTGGCCTCCGTCCGCGCGCCGTCCGAATCGATCCGGGCCGCCAGCGGGCCCACGGCGGTCTCCGTCGGGAGCGGGGCGAACGCGCGCCACTCGCGGCCGGCCCGGAAGAACGAGAGCGGCCGGCCCGCGAGCTCACCGCGCGGCTCGGAGCCCGCGCCGGCGACCCGGACGAGCACGGCGTCGCCCGGCCGCGCGGCCGCGGGCGCGATCGAGGCGGTGAGGCGCGGCGCGGCGGAGAGGAGGAGCGCGAGGAGCGTGGAGGGGAGCGGCATGGCGGCGGCGTTGCGCGAGACGACGGTTCGAGACTGCGATCACCTTCTGTATCGCGTGGCGGGCTCGGTCGCTCGGCGACCGTCCCCGAGCCCTGCATCACCCCTCGAGCCCGAGCTCCTGCTGCAGCGACTTCACGATCCGGAAGTACTCGGTGCGCGAGTACTTCACGTTGAGGACGTGGAAGTCCTTCTTCGTGAGCCCGACACAGCCGAAGCAGTAGGTGCACTCGGAGCAGGCGCGGGAGAGGACGAGGTAGCTCGACTGCGTGCAGTTCTCGCTCGCCACGCAGTAGGCGCAGTCGTGGCAGCCCTCGCAGTCGGTGCAGTGCGTGAGGTGGCTCGACGACCGGCAGCCGCGCGAGTGCGTGCAGCGGTAGCACTCCACGCAGTCCGTGCAGAACATGCAGCTCGTGCAGCGCTGGCAGCCCTCGCAGCGGATCGAGCCGGGGTTCGACGCGTCGCCGGCGTACTCCCGGAGGAGCCGCTGGAGCTCGGCCTCGAACTCGCGCCGGGACATGACCGGCGGCGGCGGCGGGCGGAGGTCCTGGAACGTGCCCGACGCCGTGTCGATGAACATCGCGCCCTTGATCTCGCGGACGGGAGCCGGCGGCCGTGGGGGCGGGGACGCCGCGCGCGAGGCTTCCGCGGAGGCGACGATCCGGCCGGGCTGGCGCGGTGGCGTGGAGGGAGGGGGCGGCGGTCGCGGGGCGGCGCTCGGTGCCTCGCCCGGCTCGGGGGCGGCGGGATCGGGGCGGCGCGGGTCGTCGGCCATCGTGAGCATCCTGCCCCGGATCCCGGCCGAAGGGAATTGGGCCTACGGGCGGAGGGTCCAGCGGATGATCCGGCCCTCCTCGAGCAGGCCGACGCGGCGCACGCCGGGGGGGAGCTCGTCGGCGTGGTGGGAGACGGCGAGCAGGCCCGCGCCGTCCGCGCAGGCCTCGGCGAGGACCGCGAGGACCCAGGCGCGCGAGCCGGCGTCGAGCCCGGCGAGGGGCTCGTCGAGGAGGAGCGCCTCCGGGCGCGGGGCGAGGGCGCGCGCGAGGAGGAGCTTCCGGAGCTCGCCGTAGGAGAGGGTGAGCAGGTGCCGGTGCGCGAGGGAGCCGATCCCCAGCCGCGCGAGCTCGACCCGCGCGGCTTCGCGCTCGGACTCGCTCGGCGGGACGGCGAGGCCGATCGTGCCCGCGAAGCCCGACAGCACCAGCTCCTCGCCGGTGGCGTCGAAGCGATGGCGCGCCTGGAGCTCGGGGGACACGACGCCGATCCTCCCGCGCAGCTCCGGCGCGCTCGCGCGCGTACCGAGATCGAGCCGCGCGACGGTGCCGCGCGCCGGCTGCTCCTCGCCTGCGAGGAGGCGGAGGAGGGTGGACTTGCCCGCGCCGTTCGGGCCCACGATCGCGAGCTGCTCGCCGGGCGCGACGGTGAAGGTGACGTCGCGCAGGACGGCGCGGCCCTCGACGAGGACGGTGACGTCGGAGAGGGAGAAGAGGGTCCAGGTCGGAGTCGAGGTCGAGGTCGGGGTCGGGATCGGGATCGGGGTCGAGGTCGGGATCGAGGTCGAGGTCGAGGTCGAGGTCGCGCAGTCGAGCCCACCCAGGAACGCCGCGCGGCTCTCCTCCCTCACGACCCTCCCTGCCTCCATCACCACCACCCGCGCGATCTCGGGGACGATCTCGTCGGGCCGGTGCGTCGCCATCACCACGGCGGTGCCGCGCCGGAGCACCTCGGAGACATGCGCGAGGAAGGCCTCCCTGGCGCGCGCGTCGAGGCCGTCGCAGGCCTCGTCGAGCACGAGCAGCTCGGGGTCGGGCGCGAGCGCGCGGGCGAGGAGGACCCGGCGCGCCTCCCCGCGCGAGAGCTCCAGGATCGAGCGACCGAGGAGCGGCGCGACCCCGAGCAGCGCTGCCACCTCGCCGATCCGGGCGCTCTGGGCCGGGGTGGCGCGCTCGGCGGGATACGGCGCGTCGGAGAAGCCCGAGCGGATGACGGCCTCCACCGGGAGGTCCCAGTCGTGCCGGACGTAGGCGTCCTGCGCCTCGGGCGCGACGAGGGTGAAGCGCTCCCGGACGCCGATGGGGCTCTCGCTCTCTCCCTCCGGGCCGTGGAAGAGCCGGCGCCCGGCGCTCGCGGGGTGCGGCCAGAGCTCGCCGCGGAGCAGCCGGAGGAGCGTCGACTTGCCGGAGCCGCTCGGGCCGACGACGGCGAGCCCCTCGCCTCGCCGGATCGCGACGGACACGCCGGCGAGGAGGACCGCGCCGGAGAGCCGGACGTCCACGCGGTCGAGGGTGACGAGGGGCGTTGGCACGCCCCCCGTTCATAGATCGGAACGCCGGCGGAGACCCTGGAACGTGATTCGCGGCACCGAACTGTCGTCTAAAACGCGGCGATAGTGCCCAGGCTCCCGGTCCAGGCGTCGCCGTCGAAGTCCCGGTCCACCTCGGCCGTGATGCGGACGTTGCGGCGGTAGAGCCACTGCAGCGTGAGCGCGCCCGACTCCGCGTCGGCCGCGTCGTCGTCCGAGCGGACGAGGTTGTAGAGCGCCACGACCGCAAAGCGGCCGTCGGGCCCCGTGGGGAACGCCAGCGCCTCGACGAAGCCGCCGCGGGTGACGAGGTCCTCGTCCCGGGGCCCGAAGCGCGGGTTGGAGTCGCGTCGCTCCAGGTAGACGGCCGAGAGCTGGACGCGCTCGGTGAGCCCGACCCCGACGTGCGGGCCCCAGTAGACGATCGTGTCGTTCACGCCCCCGCGCCGCTCCCGGCCCCAGTAGCCGAACCCGGCCAGCCGGACCGGGCCAACGTCGCCGGCGAGGTGGAGCGAGACGTTCTTGTACGAGTCGGTGTCGAACCGTCCGCCCTCCACCGCGCCGATGCCGCTGCCGTTCGTGACCGTCGCGACCGCGGCCACCGGCCCGACGTCGCTCGTGAGCGCGACGCCGCGATCGTAGGTGAGGTCCACGCCGGACTCCCCGACGCGCGTCTTCAGGATCTGGTAGTCGAGCCGCTCGAGCCGGAGCTCGCGCTTCGCGATCGGATCCGACACCTGGAACTGCCCGGCGAGCACGTTCACGGGCAGCCCGAACACCTCCGAGAACTGCAGGTACGCGTCCTCGATCTTGCCGGGCTCGCCCTGCTCGAGGATGTAGTACGCGTAGAACCCGATCTTGTCCGCGATCCGCCCGCCGGCGAGGAGCTTGAACGTCCAGGGCGTCTCGAAGTCCAGCTCGGGCGAGCGGTCGCTCACGGTGCCGAAGGCGTCGAACCGCAGCGCGAGCGGGAACTCGCGGGGCAGCTCGAGGAGCGGATCTCCGAGGTCGAGCGTCGAGCGGGCGGGCTCGGCGCCCGGCTCGAGCGCGAACCCGCGGCCCGCGAACTGCTCGCCGTAGGGCTTCAGCCGCGGGAACGGGGCGTGGCAGGTCGTGCACGAGAAGCGGTAGCGCCGCGCGAACGCGGGGATCCCCTCGGCGGGGCCGGGGGCGGCGAGCGCCGTGACGACCGCCGCGACGAGCGCGGCGGCGGGCAGGGACGACTGGGCGCGACGGGTCACGGCGGGCTCCTCAGGGCAGGACGGTGAAGGTGGTGCGGTGCGTCGAGACGAGGACGGGCTCGTACTCGTCGCGCGGGACCTTCAGGTACTCCGCGACCGAGGAGACGAGCCGCGAGTACCAGACGGTCGCGGTCACCGTGACCGGCCCCGCGGGCAGCTCCGGCGGCGACCAGGTGAAGGTCTCCGCGACCGCCTGCAAGGGCGCGATCCGGTAGTCGGTCCCGAGCTTCGCGGTGTTCCACTGGGCGATGGTCATCCGCCCCTTCTCGTCGAAGTACGGCAGGCGGAAGATCCGGTCGCCGGCGGGCACGAGCCCGTCGCGGGGCAGGCCCTGGAACCCGGCGGTCCCCTGGATCTCGCCGATGTCCTGGTACGCGAGCGCCTTCGGGTCCGCGATCGTGTACTCCTCTCCCGGGAATCCCTTCCGGTCGACGCGCAGCGGCCACACCTTGCCCGACGCGTCCTTCGCCTCGACGTGCAGCCACAGCACGCGCTCCTCGGCGGAGCCCGACGGGATCTTGTGGCCGGCCTTCGCGTTCACGATCACCGCGGTGAGGCGGATGGGATCGCCCGGCTCGACCTCGCGCGACTCGGGGTGGATCCGAACCTCGGCGACGCCCGCGAGCTTCCCTGCGTCGTGGGCGCCGTGGAACAGGTGCTGGCGGATGTCCGCGCGCTCCTCGCCCATGCGCGCGCTCCGCCCGCGCGCGGGCGGCATGTGGCAGTCCTGGCAGACGATGCCGGCCCTGGCCTGGGGGCTCTCCTTCCACTCGAGCTGGGTGGACTTCACCCACACGCCCCAGGGGTCCTGCTCGTTGTGGCACGTGCCGCAGAACTCGGCGGTGCGGAGGAACGGGTTCTCGCGCGTCGCGTGGTACGGGCTCTTCACGCCCTTGCGCGTGCCCTGCTTCGTCTTGCCCGGCTCGGAGATCCAGTTGTAGTTCACCGACGGATCGCCGCCGCGGGCTACGACGGTGTGGCAGAGGTCGCACGAGACGCCCTCGTTCGCGCGGGTCCCGGCGGCGACCGGCTTCGGCGGGATGTCCCCCGCCAGGAACGCGAGCGGAGCGTGGCAGCCGTTGCAGCCGGCCTTCACGCCCTTCACCTTCTCGACCTTCTCGGCGTGCGGGACGGCGAGCTGGAAGTACTCGATCTCGTCCCAGGCGTGCGTGAACGCCTGCGACATCATCGCCTGCTCGTGCTGCCGGGAGATGTCCACGTGGCAGCCGGCGCAGGCCTGGGGCTTGTCGTAGTCCGCGTACCTGCGCGTGCCGAGCGCGTCGTCCCCGGCCTTTCCTGCCGGGCGCTCGGCGGCGAGGGCGGGAGCGGCGAGCGCCAGCGCGAGGGCCGCGGCCGCGCGCGCGGCGAGACGGATGGTGCACATGGCCTGCTCCTCCCGGGCGCGCCCTCTCCCTTCGCGTCACGGATCGCGGCGATGCTACGCACCCCTCCCGCGCGCCGGACGGCGTCGGGCGGGGCAGCGACCTCATGACGCGCTCGCCCGCCTGGGCGCCCACTGGCGCGGCGCTCGACGGGGCTTCGCGGTGACCAGCGGGGCGGCTGACTAGGAGGGTGGGGGCGCCTCGCCCGCGCCGCGGGCGTCCCTGTCGGAAGACGCCATCCGATGGACGTGCGCCTCGAGCCGGCCCAGCTCGTCCATGCTGCGCAGGCGGGGGCTCCCCGCGGGCACCTCTCCCGTCTCCAGCCGGCGGCGCAGCTGTCCGAGGCGGCGGAAGACGAGCAGGTGGACGAGCGCGAACATCGCGGCGGCTCCCGCGAGCGCGAGGGCGAGGAGAGAGACCTTCAGCCTGGGCGCGCCCGCCTCGAGGGCGGCGTGCTGCGGGGTGAAGTCGTGGAGCACGACGAGCCCGCCCACCTTGCGCCCGGCGGCGTCCCTCAGCGGGACGATCCCGCGCAGGAGGGCCCGGCCCCCTCGCTCGACGTGACCGAGCAGGACCCCATCCTCGGGGAGCGCCTCCACGTCGCCGTCGTAGTCGAGGATCCCGTCCGTGAACGAGGTGGAGTCCACGACCACCACGTCCGTCCGATCGTTCCAGGTGTTCTGGCGCGGGCCGAGGACGCTCGCCCAGGCGCGCTCGTCGAGGAACTTCTTCTTCACGAGGAGGCCGTAGTCGTCGCCGGTGCGCGCCTTCATGTCGCGCAGGAAGCGCTCGAAGTCCTGGCCCAGCTCGACGTAGCCGAGGAGCTCGCCCGCGACGATCCAGGGCCGCACGGCGCGCAGCGCGAACGCGGTCTTGCCGAGCTCCTTGCCGGCGCCGAGCTCGCGCGTCTCCTGGGCGCGGTGCAGCGTGGCGCGATCGACCGGGTCCCCGAAGAGCTCGGGGAGGTGCACGCGGAGGAAGACCCTGGGCGGATCCTCCGCCAGGTGGAAGTAGAAATGGGTGATCCCGTCCCGGTCGCGGATCGCCTCGAAGATCGGCGCCGAGGCGGCGAGCAGGCGCGGACGGTCGCGCGCGGCGAAGGCGTCGCGCAGCTCGGGGTTCGCGAGCAGCGCGTCCGCGGTCGCGGCGAGCTTGTCGAGCTCGGCCTGCTCCTCCGAGGCGAAGGCCTCGGCCGCGCGGTGGAGCGAGACGGCGGCGGCCGCCTCGACGTTGCGCTCGATCGTCGCGTTCGCGAGCCGCGCGCTCGCGACCCCGACCGCAAGCGCGATGACGCCAAGGGCGAAGGCGAGCTTCACCTCGACGGGCAGGCTTCGCATCAAATCTCCGGTCGCGCCCCCGAGCGACGCCGATCCATACCACGATCGAGGGACAGGAGGTCGCCTCGCTCGCTCGCCACGTTCGAGGACACGGTGCCGGTCGCGAGCGCGGC
This sequence comes from Anaeromyxobacter sp. SG64, assembly GCF_022690745.1. Taxonomy (NCBI): domain Bacteria; kingdom Pseudomonadati; phylum Myxococcota; class Myxococcia; order Myxococcales; family Anaeromyxobacteraceae; genus Anaeromyxobacter; species Anaeromyxobacter sp. SG64. Next base: position 18,049 of record NZ_JALCZB010000055.1, read on the forward strand.
GGCGCCGGACGGTGGGAGCGCCCGCGAGCCGCACGTGGCAGGATCCGACGGTGACCCAGGAGATCCTGGACGTGCCGCGGGAGGCGGCGGGAGAGCGGCTCGACCGCTACCTCGCTCGGGCGCTGGCATTGCCCGTGGAGCGGGTGCGCGGGCTCATCGAGGGACGGCGCGTGCGGATCCGGGGCAAGGCCTGCGCGATCCAGCGACGCCTCTTCGGCGGGGAGCGGATCGAGCTCGAGCGGCCGCCGCCGGCCTCCTCCGGCTTCGCGGTGGGGCCCTCGCTCGCCGTCCTGTACGACGACGAGGACTGCCTCGTCGTCGCGAAGCCGGCGGGGCTCCCGGTCGAGCCCGCGGGCCCGGCCTCGCCCTCGGCGGTCGGCGCGGCGAGCCGGCTCGGGCGCTTCGACGTGGATGGACGGGCGGTCCCGGGGTTGCCGCACCGGCTCGACCGCGACACGAGCGGCGCGCTCCTCCTCGCCCGCCACGATCGCGCGCTCGCGGCGCTCCGCGGGTCGTTCCAGGCGGGCGCGATCGAGAAGGAGTACCTCGCCCTCGTGGCGGGGGCGCCCCCGGACCAGGGCGCGCTCGACACGCCCTACGGCCGCGACCCCGCCGATCCGCGCCGGTTCACGACCCGTGTGGCCTCCGCCCGGCGCGCGCGGCTGTCGTTCTCGGTCGAGCGGCGCCTCCCCGGCGCCGCGTGGCTGCGGGTCGTGCTCGACACCGGTCGCACCCACCAGATCCGCGTGCAGCTCGCCGAGGCGGGGTTCCCGGTGCTGGGGGACGCCGTGTACGGCGTTTCCTCCGAGGTCATCGCGCGCCAGGCGCTGCACGCCGATCGGCTCGCGTTCCCGCGGCCCGGCGACGGAGCGAGGGTGGAGGTGCGCGCGCCGCTCCCGGAGGATCTGGCGCGCGCGATGGAGGCGCTCGCGAGGAGCGGGTGAGGGTCAGGGCCGCGGGGTCGAGACCGGCGCCGTGGGGGTCGAGGGCGGGGTCGGGGCCGGCGTCGCGGTCGGGGTCGGGGTCGGGGTCGGAGTCGGAGTCGGAGTCGTGCTCGCGCCCGCCGTAGCGCTCTCGTCCTTCTCCCCCGGGAACCTCACCACCTTGATCTGCTCTCCCCGGTCCTGCGCGATCCGCCGCCGCCAGCTCTCCGGGTACTCGGGGTGCGTCACCTTCCCGTGCTCGTCGCGGACGTTTCCGTCGAGGTACTTCACGATGAGCGCCTCGCCGAGCTTGCGCCAGCGGGCGGTGGTGCGGTCGCCCTGCTCGACCGAGTACTGGGTGAGGTAATCGCGCGCGAGCCCGGGGGAGGTCGCGTGGAGCGCGAGCGCGGACTTCTCGACCTCCGCCTGGCGCGAGAAGAACCCGCTCTCGAGCTCGCCCTGCACCCGCTGGATGTCCTGGATCATGTCGCTGTAACGCGAGTAGGCCCAGTTCGAGACGAAGTTGAAGACCCAGAACGCCGAGTCCCAGCTGAACTCCTGGAAGTTGCCGCTGCCCACCGCGAACGTCTTCGGGACCGAGCGGTTGCCGCAGTACTGCGGGACGTACACGGTCGAGTAGGTGTCGTCGAGGCCGAACCAGAGCACGCCGCCGATGGCGCCGGGGAGCCAGTCGCGCGACTGGGCGACGAAGGAGAAGCCGGTCTGCTGCGTGGAGATGGCGCGCTCGTGCAGGTACTCCGCGCCGTCCACCTTCCAGGTCATCGGGCGCCAGCGGTAGGGCAGGGCGAACGGCCCCGCGCCGACGCCCTGGGAGAGGTCGAGGGGCGTGCCCTCGAAGTGATCGCGCATGAGCTGCATCGCGCCGCGCACGGAGATCTTCGCGTCGGCCTTCACCCAGAGCGGCAGGCGCGGCGCGCTCGGTCCGCCCAGCACGTAGTCGGAGGAGAGCTTCAGCGAGGGGGCCACCCGGCGGAACACGCTCCACACCCGCGCCTCGCAGGCACGCAGGGCGCCCGCGGTCATGGGCGCGTAGGTGTCGGCGAAGCTGAAGTCCTCGTCCTTGCCGGTGAACCAGCCCTTCTCCCGGGCGAGCGCGACGACGTCCTTCGCGTACAGCGTGTTCTTGTCGTTGCGCGGGAACTGACGGATGCGCGCCTGGTTCGCGTGGGCGGAGACGTGGCCGTCCGGCACGCGGCGGGCGACCCACACCGCGCCCTTCCGCCCGGGCCCCTTGCCGACCATCTCGAGGATCCAGACCTCCTTCGGATCCGAGATCGAGAAGGACTCGCCCTCGCTGCGGTAGCCGTACTCCGCGACGAGCCCGGTCATGACGTCGATCGCCTCGCGCGCGGTGCGGGCGCGCTCGAGCGCGATGTAGATGAGGCTGCCGTAGTCGACGCCGCCCTTCGGGTCGACGAGCTCCTCGCGGCCGCCGAAGGTGGTCTCGCCGATCGCGACCTGGTGCTCGTTCATGTTGCCGACGACGTTGTAGGTGACCTCCGCCTGGCGGACCTTGCCGAGGTAGCTGCCCGTGTCCCACTCGAACACGTCGCGCATCGCGCCCTGCGGATGGCTCGCCGCGGGCGTGTGGTACAGCTCGCCGTAGAGCTCGTGCGAGTCCGCGGCGTAGGTGATCATCGTCGAGCCGTCGGCCGTGGCGCCGCGCGCGACGAGGATGTTCGTGCAGGCGCGCGCGGGGTGGGCGGCGAGCGCGGTCGCCGCGGCGACGGCGGCGAGCGGGACGGCGAGGCGCTGGCGCAGGGGGAGGATCATGGGCGCGCAGCATACCGGACTTGACCGGTCGCAAGCGCGCCCCGCGACCAGGACGGGCGGCCGAGCCGGGCCCGGGCGCGACCTCCTCCGGCGGGCCGACGGCGTCCCGGCGCCACCGGTCCCTCGGGCGGGGCCCGTGGGCGGGCGCCGCCAGCGCCCTCCGGACAGTCAAGTCTTGTCGGGCGCGCGAGCGCGTGTCACAACGCCCGGCTCCGATGCTGGACCTCTCGACGCTCAACCCACCGCAGCGCGAGGCCGTCACCACCACCGAAGGGCCGCTCCTCGTCCTCGCCGGCGCCGGCTCGGGCAAGACCCGCGTCATCGCGCACCGCGTCGCGTACCTGCTGCAGCAGGGGGTCGACCCGGAGGAGATCCTCGCGGTCACCTTCACGAACAAGGCGGCGGGCGAGATGCGCGAGCGGGTCGCGGCGCTCGCGGGACCGCCGGGCGTCGAGGTGTTCGTCTCGACGTTCCACTCGTTCGGGCTCTGGATCCTCCAGCAGGAGCACAAGGCGGCGGGCCTCCCGAAGCGCTTCGCCATCTGCGACGCCGGCGATCAGGCGGCCCTCGTGAAGCGCTGCATGCGCGAGGTGAAGGTGGACGACCGCGCCTTCGACGCCGGGCGCGTCCTCTCGCTCGTGTCGCGCGCGAAGAACGCCGGCAAGAAGCGCATCGCGCCCGGCGCCGAGGGGCAGGGGGACGACTACGACCTCGTGGCGAGCGAGGTGTACCCGCGCTACGAGCAGGCGCTCCGGGCGCAGCGCTCGGTCGACTTCGACGACCTCATCGCGAAGCCGGTCGAGCTCCTCGCGCGGAGCGCCGAGGTGCGCGGGAGGATGCAGCGGCGCTTCCGCTACCTGCTCGTGGACGAGTACCAGGACACGAACGTCGCGCAGCTCGAGCTCCTGAAGCACCTCGCCGGCGAGCGGCGGAACGTGTGCGCGGTGGGGGACGACGACCAGGCGATCTACGGCTGGCGCGGCGCCGAGGTGCGGAACATCCTGCGCTTCGAGCGGCACTTCCCCGGCGCGAAGGAGATCCGCCTCGAGCAGAACTACCGCTCGACCGGCCGGATCCTCGACTGCGCGAACGCCGTCATCGCCCGGAACGCGGAGCGCAAGCCCAAGCGGCTGTTCACCGCCGCCGGCCCCGGCGAGCCGGTGCGGGTCCTCGCGCTCGGGCAGGAGGAGGACGAGGCGCGCTTCGTCGCCGAGGAGATCGCCCGGCTGCGCCAGGAGGGCCGGCCCTGGGCCGACTTCGCGATCCTGTTCCGCCTGAACGCGCAGTCCCGGCCGCTCGAGGAGGCGCTGCGCGAGGCGTCGATGCCGTACCGCGTCCACGGCGGGCCGGCATTCTTCGACCGGGCGGAGGTGCGCGACCTCCTCGCGTACCTCAAGGTCTGCGTGTCGCCCCAGGACGAGGTGTCGCTCGCGCGGATCGTGAACGTGCCGGCGCGCGGGATCGGCGACGCCTCGCTCGAGCGCGTCCACGCCTGGGCGGTCGAGCGAAGCGTGCACCTCTTCGACGCGCTCCGCCGCGCCGGCGAGATCCCCGACCTGCCGCGCGGCGCGCCGGAGCGCATGGCCGCGTTCGTCGCGCTGGTGGAGAAGTTCCGGGCGCGCTTCGAGGAGGGGAAGGTCGCCGAGGCGGCGCGCGCGCTCGTCGCGGAGGTGGACCTCTACGGCCACGCGCGCGCGAGCGTGCAGTCGTTCGAGGCGGCGCAGCGCAAGGTGGACGCGCTCGACGGCATCCTGCGCTCGCTCGAGGCGTACGAGCACCGCACCGCGCGGCCGTCCGTGGCCACCTGGCTCCAGCGCCTCGCGCTCGACTCCCGCTCGGAGGAGGACCCCGCGGCGGACGAGGGCATCACCCTCATGACGCTGCACGCCGCGAAGGGGCTCGAGTTCCCGGTCGTGTTCCTCGTCGGCGTCGAGGAGGACCTGCTCCCCTGCGCCGGGATCCAGGGCGAGGCGCGCGACCTCGACGAGGAGCGGCGGCTCGCCTACGTCGGCATCACCCGCGCGCGCGAGCGGCTCTACCTCACGCGCTCCGCGACCCGGACGAAGCGCGGCAAGCTCCTGCCGCGCACGCCGTCGCGCTTCCTCGACGACCTGCCGGCGGAGGCGCACGAGCGGGTGGATCCCGCGGCGCTGTCGTCCTCTCCCGAGCAGGTGGCGGCGCAGACGGAGAGCGTCATGGCCGCGCTGCGCGCGCGGCTCGGCGGGCAGGCGAAGAGCTAGCCCTACCGCCTCGCCACCGCCTGCACCACACAGTGCACCCCCTCGACCACCTCGGACATGCGGCGGTAGTCGAGCGTGTCCGGGGTGTCCTCGGGCGTGTGGTAGCGCGGGTTCCGGAAGAACGCCGTGTCCGTCACCATCACCGCCGGGTAGTCGAGATCCCAGAAGCTCCGGTGGTCGGCGAGGTCCACGCCCGGCGTGTCGCGCGAGGCGACGAGGGTCTCGACCGGCACCGACGACGCGTAGCGCATGGCCGCGGCGATCTCCGCCACCATCCCGGCGTGCCCGCTCCGGCCGACGACGGCGATGAAGTTGCCGGTCGTCGGGTACGCGCTGCGCTTCATCCCGACCGGGACCGACTGGCTCCCGGGCGCGTCGGAGAACGCGCCGATCATCTCGAGCGACATCATGAGCCGCACGCGGACCTCGGACTCCTTCAGCGAGCGGGCGTGCACGACGCTCCCCATCGAGTCGGTGGCGAACCCGGGAGGCTCCTCGAGGGTGTAGGCGGCGAGCTCGACGCGGATGGGGGGCGGGCTCTGGGCGAGCATGCGGGCGAGCTCGAGGAGGCCCGCCACGCCGCTCGCGTCGTCGTCCGCGCCCGGATCGTCCCCCTCGGCGTCGTAGTGCGCGCCCACGATGATCCGCTCCGGCGTGTCCGGGCCGAAGCGGGCGAGGACGTTCCGGTAGGTGGAGCGGAACGCCGGGTAGGTCTGCTCCTCCACCTCGGCGCCCGCGGTCCGGAACGCCTCCGCGAGGAACGCGCCCGCGCGGGCGAGGTTCCCAGGGTGCGCCGCGCTGCGGGGCTGGAAGCGGCTCGCGAGCGCCTCCACGTCCGCTCGCAGCCTGGAGGCGTCGGCGCGCACGGCCCGGCACGCCACCTCGGCCGCCGGTCGGGGCCGCGGGTGGGCGCACGCAGCGAGCAGCGCGGCGGAGCCGAGCACGAAGGGGATCCTGGCGCGCATGGGACGAGTTCACACCGCGAGGCGCGCTGGCGCAAGCGCGGCTCGCGCTCCGCCCTGCGGGGGAACGGACGCCTCCTCTTGTGGGGGCGCCCCGGAGAATGTAGATTGCGCCGGCCTCAGCAGGACGACGCCCGCGATCGCGCGGCGGCCGGGTTCGCCCTTGACAAAGGGACGGCCCTCCTCTAAAAGGCGCGTTTCCAATTTCGGGATTTCCGCAGGTTTATCCATGGCCAAAGGCACCACCCACAGCGCGACGAAGGCCGAGGCCCTGAAGGGCCGGAAGTGGTGGCTCGTCGACGCGAACGACCAGACGGTCGGGCGCATCGCCACCCGCATCGCCTCGATCCTCAAGGGCAAGCACAAGCCGCTCTACACGCCCTCACTGGACACCGGCGACTTCGTGGTGGTCGTGAACGCGGGCAAGGCCCGGTTCACCGGCAAGAAGGAGACGGACAAGGTCTTCTTCACGCACACGATGTACCCGGGCGGCGAGAAGCTCACCCCGATGAACAAGCTGCGTCAGCGCCATCCCGAGGACATCCTCGAGAACGCCGTCCGCCGCATGCTGCCTCGCAGCGCGCTCGGCCGGCAGATGCTGACGAAGCTCAAGATCTACGCGGGCGACCAGCACCCGCACGCCGCGCAGAAGCCCGAGGCGCTCCCCCTCGCGCAGTAAGGAAAGACGAAGATGGCGACTCAGGCGAACATCTCGGTCGGCCGGCGCAAGGAGTCGGTGGCCCGCGTGCGGCTCGTTCCCGGGACCGGGAACATCACGATCAACGGCCGCGCGATCGACACGTACTTCGGACGCGAGACCTCCAAGATGATCCTCGTCGAGCCGCTGAAGCTCGTGGATCAGATGGGCAAGCTCGACGTCCTCGTGACGGCGCGGGGCGGTGGCCTCTCCGGCCAGGCCGGCGCGATCCGGCACGGCATCAGCCGCGCGCTGTGCGACATCAACCCGGAGTACCGGCCGATCCTCAAGAAGGCCGGCTTCATGACGCGCGACGCCCGCGCGGTCGAGCGCAAGAAGTACGGCCGCCCCGGCGCCCGCAAGCGCTTCCAGTTCTCGAAGCGCTAGCCCGATCGACGAGCCTCATCTCAACGGCCGGCCCGCGACCCGCGGCGCCGGCCGTCGTTCGTTTCCGGCGCGTGTGCCGGCTCCCCGCGCGGCGGCCGCTCGAGCCCGCGCGGCGCGATCAGAGCCACGGCTCGGTGAGGCCCGCGGCGCGCTCGCCGAGCTGCATCTTCAGCGGGCGCCGGCGCCAGGCCTCGAGGCGGACCTCGCTCGAGCGCTCGAGGTCGATTGCGAAGCGCTCGGCGATGCGCCGCGCGATCCTCGGCGCGTCGCAGACCACCGACGCCTCCCACAGGAACGACAGGCTCTGCGAGTCCATGTTCGTGGACCCGATGACCGCCACGTCGTCCGCGACGAGCGTCTTCGCGTGCATCATGGACGCGCCGTACTCCCAGATGCGCACCCCTCCCCGCAGCAGGCGCGAGTAGGTGCGCCGCTGCCCCGCGCGCACGAGCGGCTGATCGTGGTGCGGTCCCGGCGCGAGCACGCGCACGTCGACGCCGGCCCTGGCGCGCGCGATGAGGACGTTCTGGAGCGAGCGGTCCGGCACGAAGTAGGAGTTCGCGACGAGGAGCCGCCGCCGCGCGGAGGCGATGAGCGCGTAGTACATGCGGGCCGCGGTCGTGGTCCGGGCCCACTTCGGCGTGCTCGCCACCACAGCGGCGTGGACGTCGCCGGCCCGCTCGAGGCGCGGGTAGGCCGCCCCCGGCAGCGGCTCGCCGCGCGCGGCCTGGAGGCTGTGGTCGAAGGCGCGCTGCAGGTCGGAGACGATCGGGCCCCGGACGCGGCAGGCGGTGTCCCGCCACTCGTCCGGCCCGACGCCGTCGCCGAGCCAGCTCTTCCAGATCCCGAACCCGCCCACGTACGCCGTGCGGCCGTCGAACACGAAGATCCGCCGGTGCGAGAGACGGAACGGATCCGGCCACGGGCGGTGGACCCTGAGCTCCACGCCGTTCGCGACCAGCCGCCGCTCGAGCTCGGGATCGAAGCGCGGCTCGGCGAGCCGCTTCGAGCCGAACCAGTCGAGCACGATCCGGCAGGTGACCCCCGGGCGCCGCTCGAGGATCGCCTTGCCGATCCGCGCCGACGGGTCGCCCTTCCCCATCCACATGAACTCGCAGATGTGGATGTGCTCGCGGGCGCTGCGGATCTCGTGCTCGAGGGCGTCGAAGATCGCGCCGTTCTCGATGAGCTCGACGGCGTTCCCGTCGCGCACCGGCACGCCCACCTCGCGCTCGAGGAGCACGTCCAGCGGGACCTCGTCCGCGTACCTCAGCATGCGCCGGGAGAGCTGGGCGCGCCGCAGCCGGCGGGTGAGGTGACCGCCGAACGCGGCCGCGACGGCGCCCGCCGCGAGCCCTGCCAGGATGGGGCGCGTTCGCACGATCGAACGTTCTGCACCCCCTGCCACGGCGGCACGGCACCCGGGTGTGCCGGCCACGACGGGATGACGAACTTCCCCGCATGGCGCGCCGATCGTTCCGCCCGGGCCACGCCGCCGTGGTGGTCGCGGGCATCGCGGCGGGCGCGATGCTCGTGGCGCTCGTGTTCTTCCGCCTCGAGTGGCGCGGCGGCCCCGCGCTCGTGCCGCGCTTCGACCTCGGCGCGTTCGTCCGGCGGCTCCCGGAGCACGCGCGCTGGCTGCCCGGCTTCCTCGCGCTCGCCGCCTCGCTCTTCGCCTGGCGGGCGCTCGTCTGGCGCCTCGTCTCCCCGCCGCCGCGCCCGCGGTACGTCGAGGCCTACCACGCGACCGCGCTCGGCGCGCTCGTGCACAACACGGTTCCCGGCAAGCTCGGGCCGCTCGCGGCCGCCTTCGTGCTCTCCCGCAGCTCGCGCGAGCCGTTCGCGGCGGCGCTCTCGTCCCAGCTCGTCGCGAAGCTCCTCGAGATGGGCGCGGTGGTGGCGCTCGGCGCGGCCGCCGCCTTCGCGCTGCCGCGCGTGGAGGGGCTCGGGCGGGCGGTGGTCGTGGGCGCGGCGGTGTTCGTGGGGCTCGCCGCGGCGGCGGCCGGGGCGGCGCTGCTCGCGCCGCGCG